>CAYVJM010000014.1:0-18090 GCA_964451695.1 uncultured Lentisphaerales bacterium
TGTTCCAGAGCGTGACGAGCCACTCGACGGACTTCGTCTTCTCGCCGGCGGGAAGCGCGACGGACTCCGCCGCGAAGCCGGCGGCGCGCAGCGAGGCGAGAACCGGTTCAAGGTGGAGGTTGCCGACATTGGCGTCGGTGACGACGCAGGCGCGGCGGCCTTTCACGACCGGCGCAGCCAGCTCGCCGAGGCGCGCGAGCGCGCCGTTGCCGACCACGATGCGGGAATCGCCACGCGGGGAGACAACACGGGTTTCGAACAGAGACGCCTTCATTCGCGGTTCCTTGTCTTTTTCGCCGTCGTTAACCATGCCCGCTATGATAGCCGACTTGCCTCGAATTTGCGAAGGAAAAACCGATCCAAGTGAAAACCGGGAAAGACGCTTGATCTTGTATTGAATAAGCGGTAACATGAAGCCAATTATCCTAAAAGAAAGGGGTTGCTACGCCTGAACGTCCCGGTGGAATCTTGGCGAAACGTCCCTTGCAATTCGTCTGGATTGTGGATTGCAGCGGATCCATGATCGGAAGGAAAATGGACTCCTTGAATCTCGCGATTCGCGAGGCCATCAAGCCTATGCAGGATGTGGCTTCCGAAAACCCGAATGCCGAGGTGTTTGTACGCGCGATTACATTCGCCAACAGCGTCCAGTGGCACATCTCGAAGCCGACAGAAGTCAATTCCTTTGTCTGGTCGGACCTCTCCGGCGGCGGAGAAACGAACATGGGCAAGGCGTTCACGCTTCTCGCCGACGCTTTGAAGGCCGAAAACATGCCCGACCGCGGCCTGCCGCCCGTGCTGGTTCTGATTTCCGACGGTCAGCCCACAGACGACTTCTCCGCCGGCCTGAAGACGCTCATGGCGCAGCCCTGGGGCGTGAAGGCCGTCCGCATATCGGTGGCCATCGGAGAAGACGCCGACATGGGGGTCTTGCAGCAATTCATCGGCAACCCCGAAATCAAACCGCTGGTGGCCAACAACGTCCAGGATCTCGTCAAAATGATCAAGTGGGCCTCGACGGTGCCGTTGAAGGCGGCGTCCAATCCCGCCAGCAAGATCACGGCGAGCGGCAATCTCTCGACGAACGTTGTCATTCCCATTCCTCCCCCGGGGCCGACAGACACGGGATCGATTTCAGCCACCGACGTGTTCTAACGGGACTTGCCGATCATGAGCAAGGCCTGGGCAGTCTTTTCCGAAAGCGTCCGCGGCGCTTCACACGTCCGCTCAGGAGCACCCAACCAGGACGCCGTTCGCGTGGATGTTCCATCCAGCAGTCGGCGCGCTGCTTTGCTGGCGGTCGCCGATGGACACGGAAGCGCCCGGTGCTTTCGCAGCGATCAGGGCTCTCGCCTTGCTGTCGACGTGGCGATTCGTTTGAGCCGCCTTTTCCTCGACGATCTCCTCGGCACGCCGACTGCAAGCCTGAAACGGGAAATCGAACATCGCCTGCCCTCGTTGCTCGTCCGCGAATGGCGCAACGAAGTCGATGAGCACTGGCGGCGGACCCCGCTTGCAGTCCATGAACGGGAAGCGCTGGGACTCAAGCCCGAAGATCCTGCCCCGGCGGACACGCCTTACGTGGCCTACAGCTCGACCTTGCTGATATCCGCCGTCTCGAATCAATACGTCTTCCATCTGCAACTCGGGGACGGTGAAATCCTCGAAGTCTCGGGCAAGCCGCCGCAAGCCTATGCGCCGTTGCCTCCCGACCCCTCGCTGATCGCGAACGAAACCACCTCCCTCTGCCAGAAGGACGCCGCCAGGCTCTTCCGATTCGGTTTCAGGCCCATTCAAGGCGTGCGCCCTTCGCTGATCCTCGTGTGCACCGACGGTTATTCCAACGCATTCGCTTGCCGGGACGGTTTTCTTCAAGCAGGAACGGACTTCCTGCGGCTGTCGCGGGAAATGAAGACCCGGTCTCTGGCTCGGTGCCTAAAGGGGTGGTTGACCGAATCGTCCTCCTCCGGGAGCGGCGACGACGTCACCCTCGCCATGCTCATCCGCCGCCCCAGACCGACAAGAAGAATGAGACAGGAAAAACCATGACCGGCATTTTGAAAATCGGGCAGTCCATCCAGACCTCCGGCGGGCAGACCTGCCAGGTGAAGGCGTTCCTCGGTGGTGGCGGACAGGGCGAAGTCTACCGCGTCAGGTGGTGCGACCAGGATCATGCCCTCAAATGGTACTACAAGCCCAGCGCCACCGAAAGCCAACGCAAGATTTTGCGCGAACTCATTCGCATCGGCCCTCCTTCCGGCTCCTTTCTCTGGCCCCTCGAACTGGTGTCCGTTCCAGCCGTCCCCGGCTTCGGCTATCTCATGCCATTGCGCGACAGTCGCTACAAGAGCATCACCGATCTGATGGCCGGGCGCATTCAGCCCTCCTTCCTTGCCTTGATCGACGCGGCCATCAACCTGACCAAGGCGTTCCGCACCCTCCACACCAGCGGCCTCTGCTATCGCGACATCAGTTTCGGCAACGCCTTCTTCGACTCCGCCACCGGAGAGGTGCTCGTCTGCGACAACGACAACGTCGGAACGAGCGCCGCCGCCTACGCGGGCGTCCTGGGCACGCCGGATTTCATGGCCCCGGAGATTGTCCGAGGCAAATCCATGCCCAGCACCAAGACCGACCTCCATTCGCTGGCCGTCCTTCTCTTCTACCTGCTCCATGTCGGCCATCCCCTCGTCGGTCGCCGCGTCCTCTCCATCCGTTGCTGGGATTCGGCCGCACGAACCCGCATCTTCGGCGAACAGCCCCAGTTCATCTTCGACCCCGCCCAGCACGACAACGCCGCCGTCAGCCTCAGGGAAGACGCGACCGGCGAGACCGGCGGCCAGGCGATGGTCTACTGGCGTATCTATCCCTCGACCCTCAAGGCCACATTCACCCAAGCCTTCACCAAGGGCCTCGCCGACCCCGGCGCTCGGGTGACCGAACTCGAATGGCTCAACGCCCTCGCTGATCTGCGCAACCGCATTCTCAAATGCGCCTGCGGCACCCCGAATTTCCTCGACGACGCCCGCGCCGACGAGACCACGGCCGGCACGTGCTGGTCATGCGGCAAGTCCCTTTCCCTGCCTTACCGGATGAAAGTCGGCAGGCAGACCGTCGCGATGAACGCGGACACGCGACTCTACCCCCACCACCTCCAGCCCGGCGCGGCCAGGCTCTGCGACTTCTCGACCCCGCTTGCCGAGATGGCGCAGAGCCCGAAGGATCCAGCCCGATGGGGGTTGCGCAATCTCGGCGAGGCGAAGTGGGTCGCCGTCTTGTCAGAAGGCAAAATGCTCGACGTCCACCCCGGCAAAGCCGTCCCCCTGCATCGGGGCATGGGCATCAGCTTCGGCGAAGTCGAGGCTAAGGTGCTCTGATCGTCTGTCGCGGGTGACGCCCATCTCTCAGCTTTCATCCAATTCCCAAAACCATAATTCTTCCCACTCGTCTCCGTCTCCGCCACGATGACCGAAAACACCTTTGAAACCGCTGTCGCAAGAGTCCTCCGCCGCCACGGCGCTGCCGTGATGGACGATCCTATTCGCTTCCGCAACCTCCTGCGCGACTATTGCACCTCCGAGCAGTGCCGCCGTGAAATCAATGTGACGATCCTTTGCGCCCGAAGCGGTCTGCTGTCCCAGATTTGCGCAACGGACACCTCATCGCCCCCCGATGTTCAAATAGGCCGCTACGCCGTCATTCTCCACGAGGAATACGGAATCGATGAGTCGTTCGGCAACATTTTCGTGAGTACTTGGATAAAAGCATTCGACAACTATCGCCGTTATATAAAAGAGCTGAGCGAGCGCGGAATTTTGCTCGACAACAACATTACCTCATCCATGATAAACAAAATGGGGGTTCTCTATTATGTTGGAGAGATTGTTGACCAGGATTTCGTTGAAGCAGTGACATTTTTTGAAAAGGCGGCGGAACAGTCAAATGCTGAGGCGCAATTCAATCTTGGGTTTTGCTATGCAAAGGGGACCGGGTGCGATAAAGATGATGCCGTGGCAGTGAAATGGTACCGAAAATCGGCTGAACAGGGATGCGCTGTGGCACAATGTGCCCTCGGTCTATGCCTTTTATTGGAAAATGGGCAAGAAATAGACGCCGAGCAGGCAGTAAAGTGGTTTCATTCGGCTGCTCAACAAGGCGAACCTGCAGCTCAAGACAGACTTGGTGTATGTTATCAAAATGGCGTTGGTGTTTCTCAGGATTTTGCTGCGGCAGCCGGTTGGTTTTGCGCTGCGGCCAACAGTGGTTTTGCCGAAGCACAATTTCATCTTGGCGTATGCTACGCGGATGGAGTTGGAGTTCTCCAAAATGATATGGAGGCGGAAAAATGGTTCGAAAAAGCAGCGATGCAGGGTGTTCCCGCGGCACAACGCTTGCTTGGTTTATGTTTTTTGGACGGCCGCGGCGTTTCTCAAGACTTCACAAAGGCATTAAAATGGTTTCGGAAAGCGGCTCAGCAAGATGATGCCGTTGCCCAGATAAACCTTGCTTCGTTCTATGAGCATGGATACGGCATTGTTCAAAACAGCGCAGAAGCGCTGATGTGGTACAGAAGAGCTGCCGAGCAAGGCAATCAAAAATCCAAAGAACATCTAAGCAGATTCGATCAAATAAAAGGCACATTTATTCAGCCTATCAGCGGTTTTCCAGAGCCATTGAGCAAGGTTGTCATAGCGCCGACACCGATGCGAACATGGACAATCCCCGACTTGGGCATGGAACTGATTCCTGTGGCGGCAGGGTCTTTTACGATGGGATCTCATACCGGAAGTACAGACGAAACTCCGGTAAGGAATGTACATATCACGTGGGACTTCTGGATGGGGAAGACCGAGGTAACACAGGCGCAGTACCGTAAATTCAGAGGGTGTAATCCAAGTTTTTTCAAGGGTGATGAGTTGCCGGTTGAGCAGGTGAGTTGGGAAGATGCTAGAACATTTTGCGAAGAACTAACTCAACACGAACAAAAGGCTGGTCGGCTTCCTCAAGGGTATGTATACCGCCTTCCGACAGAGGCGGAATGGGAATATGCGGCGAGAGGTGGCAACAAGAGTCGCGGATACTCATATAGTGGAGGGAATGTTTTGGATTCAGTCGGATGGGCCTTTGGAAATAGTGACGAAAAGACTCATCCTGTTGGGCATAAGGCACCAAACGAACTGGGGATCTACGACATGAGCGGCAATGTTGCGGAATGGTGTTACGGCTGTTGGGACAACCAGTTTTCGCAACTTGATGAAATAGACCCGATTGCTCTTCAAGGGAATGACGAGAAGAGACTACTTTGTGGTGGAAGTTGGAATTGCGGCGCCACCTCTTGCATGTCCAACTGCAGCGGGGGTGAAGACTGGGAAAAAAACGCCGTTGGATTTCGCGTTGTTCTTGGTCCTTCTCTTCATGTCGACGCCAATTGGCCAGGTCGGATTGCACCAACAATACCGAATGGTTTGCCGGACAACGAACAATGTGAATGTTCAAGAAGAGTGAAAAATGAGGAAATGTCCAACGAGATAATTTACTCCGCTGTAAAAAACCCTTTAGACTCTCCAGAAAATGCAAAACAACGCTTAACGCTAAATAGATTCAATTGGCCGACCCCTGACCGTCCCTGGACGATCCCAGATATCGGTTTATTGCTGATGCCAGTTTCGCCAGGGCAATTCCAGATGGGCTCGAACGACGGATCAGAAAACGAAAAACCGATGAGGACGGTTCGTATTTCGCGACATTACTGGATTGGGGAAACAGTGGTTACAGAAGCGGAATTCAAGATCGTGTGCGAGTTGCCTTCATTATTGGAGTGCCGAGGAGGAGAGTGGGCAATGGGCGTGATCAGGACGCATTTTATTGATGATTTTTTAGACACTTTGACGTGGCGTGAACGAGAAGCCGGACGCCTACCTTCGGGATATGTTTATCGTTTGCCAACCGAAGCGGAGTGGGAGTACGCAGCGCGCGGTGGAAGCAAAAGCAAAGGTTACCTCTATAGTGGAAGCAATAATTTGGATCAAGTAGGTTGGTATCGTAATAACAGCGGAAACAGACCTCATCCAGTCGGGCAAAAAGCTCGTAACGAACTAGGCCTCTATGACATGAGTGGCAACGTTGGGGAATGTTGCTTAGACCAGTACCTACCATACCCAGCGACCAATGACACCGATCCCATCGGCAGGTTCATCTCCAGGTACCATGAAGGAAGCGTTGCGCGAGGCGGAAATTTTGACAGGAACGCTGACGAATGTCGTGTGACCTCCCGCACCAACGCAGACAGCAACCGCGTTTTCAGGTTTCGGGTGGTTCTTGGCCCGTCGTGTATGACTCTACGCTAGATTCATAGAGCAACCTTAATTTCGCAAAAACTTTTGAATACGGTTACAAGACGGCAAGTTAATCACTTATTCCCATTTGGTTATACGTTACTCCTCAAGGAGTTTGTCATTGGTTTGAAGGCCCAGTGGCGTCTCAACGAGGTCAAGAACGCCCTCCACTTCGGAGGCTGGGAGGATGTCGTCATCAACCAGGCGCATTTCTCCCAAACCACTTTTGAGATTGAGATTCGACCTGCCGAGGAAAAGGTCGCGGAGGAAAAGGCATGAGCAACGATGAACAATTGTCTGATCCGTACCAGTGCCTGCACTGCGGTAATACCGCTCCGATGGCTATTCGTGGTCACCACAAGTTGATTCTGAAGTGTTAGGCATGCCCGGGCGGACTTGAGGATGTCGAAAGGCATGGCCGGAGTTCCGGAAAGCCTATTCGTAAATCATTGAGAATCAAGGCTGAAGTCCGAATTCTTGCTCCTGTTTCCTGGCGGGCGGCAACGTATTGACGCTCCCCCGAAACGCCTTTGTCCAATAAATCATCTTGTCCAATATAATTGGACGTGATAAATTATTGGACATCGAGGGCAGTTGTATGAAATCGGAGAAAAGCATTTTGGCAGAAGCCGCAGCTGCGGCAAGCGGACTGGCCGATGTTTCGTTTGAGGCATCGGACGGACATCGCAGCTCCGAATTCCCTGTCGATGGCATGGCGAGGATTCAGATCCGCGGAACCGTTCTCAAAGAGCCGTTCATTGTCAGGAAAACGTTAAGGGCAGACTTTATCGACCTCCTCTCTTTCCTAGGGCGTGACAGGCCCGGCGGAGCTTTATTGCTGGTCACTGGCTGTGTGAGCGACAAGATCGGCGAGAAACTTCGATCAGCGGGCATCCACTTCATTGACACGGCCGGCAATGTTTTCCTGACAGGAAAGAATCAGTATCTCTTTGTGGTCGGGCGCCGCGCGAAAAACGAGGATGTCAATTTTTGGGACAAAAACCAAGGGCGCGCGTTCCACCCAAGCGGCCTGAAACTGATTTTCAACCTTTTGACGGACAGCGAACTGAACGCCCACAAGCCGGGTTGCGCCCTGGTGGAGAAGCCCTATCGGGAAATCAGCCAGGCGACAGGTCTTCCAACCAGCACGGTTGGGTGGATCATGGCGGACCTCATCCACCTGAAATTCATCATTCAAGTTTCCGCTGGGCAGCGAATGCTGGTGGATAGGGTGCGTCTTCTCGATCGATGGGTTCAAGGGTATCATGAGCGTTTGCGCCCCAGCCTGTTGCTTGGGCGTTATCGGCCTGCCCGGTCGGACTGGTGGCAGGATGCAGTCCTGGAGAACGGCTTTTGGTCAGGCGAAACGGCCGCAGCGCGACTCACGCAATCGATCAAACCTCAAACGACGACGATTTTTGGGACACTCCCTTCGAATGAATTTATCCTGAAACATCAACTTCAGAAAGACCCCACAGGCGCCGTCGAGGTCCTAAAACCGTTTTGGGCTCCGTCGAACCCTGAAGGCTCGAAGGGAGGATGCGTTCACCCGTTGTTGATCTATGCCGATCTGCTGTCGATAGACGACGATCGGACTCGGGAGGTTGCAAGAATCATCTATGAACACCATATTGATCCCAGCATCAAGACCGATTGACCTGCAGAAAATGGCGCTGCTGAGGAAGGTCTGGAGCGTTCTTGGAGACTCCGAGTCCGCGCCCATGCTGGTTGGCGCATTTGCTCGAGACATCTGGTTTTGGCACCTTAACGGGAAAGACACCATTCGCCGGACTGCGGATATCGACATCTCGATGGCTTTTCAGACTTGGGATCGTTTTCGAGAGGGCTCCATGGAGTTGCAAAACTCTGGTTTTGCCGTACCTGATCCGAAAAGCCCCGAGAAACTAATCGAGTCTGAAACCGGGCTGAAAATAGATCTCATCCCGTTCGGTGGGCTTTCCGAGGATGGAAAAACCATCGTGTGGTACGGAGATCAACAGCGATGGGGTATTATCGGATTTGAGGACAGCTACAACTCCGCCGCCTTGTTGACTGTGGGAGAACATAACGAAGCGATTCGAATTGCGACACTTCCCGCTATTGTCACGCTCAAGATGATGTCATTCTACGAGCGGCCAGCCGAACGCAAGAAAAAGGATGGCGCCGACATTGGGTTCATAGCAACCGAGTATCTCTCTGTCTCACTCAACACCACGCGGTTGATGCAGGGTTCCGATGCGGATATCATGGGTCTGGTTGTCGGAGACATTCTTCTCGCCGGTTGCATGCTGTTGGGGCGTGACATGGCAAGGTTGGCGGGCAATGTGACCCGGAGCGAGGTTGTCTTCCATCTTCAGCAGGAGGTTAAGGGCCATTCGAAATGTCCGCTCGTACAAGAACTCATGCAGTTTACCAAAGGCCATTTCACCAAAGCCCGCAGCTTGCTGGATCACATGCTCAAAGGCTATCAATCCGTCGGGTAAAACGCGCGGTGAGAACTCCGTCCTCGACTTCCGAGGGGGCGTTAACCTATAATCCGGGCGTCCTGCTGGGACGGCCTGTCGCCGTCTTCAGCCGAACGTGAAAACATCGCCATTGAAGCTGCTGAGGGATCGCGAGGGGTTCTGGCGCGCCATGCGCGCCGGCGAACTCGGCTGGCGCGAGCTGGCCGGGCTGGCGGCTTCTGTCGTGGCCGCCTGCGCCCGATGCTGGACCGTGCGCCGGACGGCGCATTCCGTGACACCGGCAAGCTGTTCTTCCTGTCCCATTTCGGCCAAACCGCCATGGGCCTCGACGATTAGCCAGACCGAGCAACGATCCACCCTTTCGCGTGTTTCACGCTCTTCGTCTCCTCATGAAGCACAGCTCCTGAACTCTTCTCGCCCCCGATCCATTCGGTGCGATTTTTGACCGCAGTGACCCTATTGACCGCAGTGACCGTAACGGAACTGCCTGCCCCTCCTGAACCCCGACCACTTCTCTCCCCCCCCCTTCTTGCCAGCCACCGTCCGGATGGATTGCGGCGTGATGGAAGTAGAAAACTCATCTTTGCAAATCACAGTTGATATTGTATATTGCAAGACATGAAGACACGAGCCATCACAAAGCGGCTGCAAAAGGAACTCCAGCGCTACCCGGCCGTCGCCCTGATCGGGCCGCGCCAATGCGGCAAGACCACCCTGGCCAAATCTCTCGGCGGCCGGTATTTTGACTTGGAGAACGAGGCGGACGTCCTCAAACTCGACTTGTCTTGGAATGACCTGATGGAACAACGGGATCTTGTCGTCCTGGACGAGGCCCAATCCCATCCGCCGGTGTTCAAGCGGATGCGCTCCGCCATCGACCGCCACCGGCAGGACGCCGGTCGTTTTCTGGTGCTGGGTTCGGTGTCCCCGGCCTTGATGCGCGAAGTGTCACAGTCTCTGGCGGGCCGACTGGGACTAGTTGAGCTGACGCCATTGTTCCTCGACGAAATCGGCGTCCGCCATCTTGACGACCTGTGGCTTTGCGGAGGATACCCCGACGGTGGCGTCCTGAAAACGGACACGATGCCGGGATGGCAGCGAAACTATCTGGCTTTGCTGGCGCAGCGCGATCTTCCCGCCTGGGGCCTGCCCGCCAAGCCTCAGGCGACCGACCGCCTGTTCAAAATGCTCGCCGCCACCCATGGAACGCCTTGGAACGCCAGCGCCATCGGCCAGAGCCTGGGGCTGAACTACCAGACGGTGAACAGCTACATGGACTATCTGGAAGGCGCATTTCTCGTGCGCCGCCTCCCCCCTTTTCACGCCAATGTGAGGAAACGGCTGGTCAAGAGCCCGAAGGCCTATTGGCGGGACAGCGGACTGCTGCACGCCGTGAACGGCATTTCGACGATGGATGCGCTACTGTCTCAACCGTGGGTCGGCGCAAGCTGGGAGGGTTTCGTGATTCACCAGGCATTGTCGCGGCTGAATGCTTCGGGAATCGATTGCGCACCCTGCTATTTCCGCACCTCGGACCAGTACGAGATCGACCTTGTGCTCGATTTCGGCACGGAACGCTGGGCTTGCGAAATCAAGCTGACAGCAGATCCGAAGGCGGACGATCTGGCGCGCCTGAACCAGGTCGCCGACATGATCAACGCAAAGACGCGCATCCTCGTGTCCCGGACGAAAAACCCCATGGATTCCGACGACACCGCGTCGCTCGACGTGGCCGGATTTCTGGCCAAGCTGTCGACTGCGAATAACCGCTAGTGCTAGACGCCGTCGGTCAGTTATTCGGAATCTGGGCAGAGAGGAGGGAACGCGCCTGCTGAGCAGGCGCGTCAGGGCGACGACAGGGGGCGGCAGGCGGCACTTGCCGCAGGCACGGAAGTTTAGCCGCGGATTTCGCTGGCGAGGGCCGCGCCGAATTCGCTGCACTTCAGCTCGGTGGCGCCGTCCATGAGGCGGGCGAAGTCGTAGGTGACGCGCTTGGAGGCGATGACGCGGTCCATCGCGTGGATGACGAGATCCGCAGCCTCCGTCCAGCCCAGATAGCGGAACATCATCTCGCCGGAGAGGATGAGCGAGCCGGGATTGACCTTGTCGAGATTCGCGTACTTCGGGGCGGTGCCGTGGGTGGCCTCGAAGACGGCCGCGCCGGTGACGTAGTTGATATTGCCGCCCGGCGCGATGCCGATGCCGCCGACGCAAGCGGCCAGCGCGTCCGAGGCGTAGTCGCCGTTGAGATTGAGCGTCGCGATGACGCTGTAGTCCGCCGGGCGCGTGAGGATCTGCTGGAGGAAGGCGTCGCAGATGCATTCCTTGATGACGATCTCGCGGCCGGTCTTGGGGTTCTTGAAGGCGCACCAGGGACCGTCGCCGATGGGCTTGGCACCGAACTCGCGGGCGGCGAGGGCGTAGCCCCAGTCGCGGAAGGCGCCTTCGGTGAACTTCATGATGTTGCCCTTGTGGACGAGCGTGACGCTCGGGCGGTCTTCGTCGATCGCGTACTGGATCGCGGCGCGCACGAGGCGCTCGGTGCCTTCGGAGGACACCGGCTTGATGCCGATGGACGAGGTGGCGGGGAAGCGGATCTTCTTGACGCCCATCTCGCGCTGGAGGAACTCGACGACCTTCGTCGCCTCGGGGGTGCCGGCCTTCCATTCGATGCCGGCGTAGATGTCCTCCGTGTTCTCGCGGAAGATCACCATGTCCGTGAGCTCCGGCTGGCGCACGGGCGAGGGGACGCCCTTGAACCAGCGCACGGGACGGAGGCAGACGTAAAGGTCGAGTTCCTGGCGCAGTGCGACGTTGAGGGAGCGGATGCCGCCGCCGACCGGCGTGGTGAGGGGACCCTTGATGCTGACGAGATATTCCCGGAGCGCATCGAGCGTCTCGGCCGGCAGCCAGGTGTTCGGGCCGTACACGGCGTTCGCCTTCTCCCCGGCGTAGACCTCCATCCACGCGACCTTGCGGCTGCTGCCGTAGGCCTTCTCCACCGCGGCGTTCCAGACGCCCATGGCGGCGCGCGTGATGTCAGGCCCCGTGCCGTCGCCCTCGATGAACGGGATGACGGGATTCTCGGGGACCTTCAGGACGCCATCGGCGCCCATGGCGATTTTGCTGCCGGCGAGGGGGACGGAGATCTTCTGGTAGGCCATGACGTGCGTTCTCGGATGCGGTTGGCGTGCAGGGTTGAAAACAGCGTCGCAGTCTACCGTTTCGCGCGCCGGCTTGTCAATTTTGAATCGCGAGCGGAAATCGCTTGTCCCGGAACCGAGGCATCGGGTATCATGGGGCCCAGTATCGGTAGAGGCTTCTGGTTTGACCATGCCGAAAACAGGGAGAAACGTGCGACTTTGGCCAAGGGACTTCCCCACGAGAACCTTGGCGGGACTTATGCAAAACGAGGAATCGAAGTTCGTTCGCAAACTGGCGACGGGGGTCGTCGCCGCGGTGGCATTGCTCGCGGCGGTCACCGGGTGGTTGCATGGCGAGATGCGCATAAGCATCCGCGCGCGGGCCTTGGCCGAGCTGGAGGCAATCGGGAAGCTGAAGTCGGCCGAAGTCTCCCGGTGGCGTTGGGAGCGTCTGGCCGACGCCCGGGCTCTCGTCGAGGATCCGGTATTCCAGGCCGCCGCCCATGCGTATTTTCGGAATCGGTCGGCCGAACATGCGGCGCCCTTGCTGGCCCGGATGCAGGTGGTGCGGGATCACTGCGGATACGGCGAGCTGCTGATCGTCGATTCGGGGGGGCGCCCGCTGCTGAGCACGTCCGCCGAGGCGGCGCTGCATGGTCCCCCCGAGGCGACGATTCGCCTCGCGCTGTCCCAAGGGAAGCCGATGATCGCAGACGTTCATCTTCTGCCCGACAGGCACGATGCGCATCTGGGCGTCATCGCCCCTGTTCCCGGCGAAGGCGGGGACGATGCATCGCCGGTCTTCGCCGTGGTGCTCGTCAACACCGCAGCGGACTTCTTGTACCCGATGCTCCAGACTTGGCCCAGGCCCAGTAGCACAGCCGAGACGATTCTCCTTGGCAAGCAGGGCGGGGACTTGGTTTGCCTCAACGCGCCACGGCACCGTCCGGGCGCCCCCGCACGCGTCTTCTCTCCGACCTTCGACGCGTTCCTGAGTTCCGCTTTGGCCAAGGCCGGACAGATCGAAATTCCCGATGTTCTGGACGCCCGGGGCGAGTCCGTCCTGGCCTACTGCCGTCCAGTCGAGGACTCGCCCTGGTTTCTCCTCGTCAAACAGGATGCGACGGAGGTTTTCGCGGACTGGCACGTGCTCAGCCGCACGATTCTCCTGCTCTTTGTCGCGGCGGCCCTCGGCATCGCCGCCCTGGCCCTGGCAATGTTCAACCGGGAGCGCAAGCATCGTTACTGCGCCCTCTACGAGTCGGAGAGCCGCCTGCGCGCCAGCCTCGAGAAGCACCGCATCACGCTCAAGGCGATCGGAGACGCCGTCATCGCGACGGATCGCGAGGGCCGCGTGGAGTTCATGAACCCCGTCGCGGAGACGCTCACAGGCTGGACGAACGAACAGGCGTGCGGGCGGCTTTTGCGGGAGGTCTTCCACATCGTCAACGAACAAACCCGCTCCGAGGTGGAAAGCCCCGTCGACAAGGCGCTTCGCGAAGGCGGAGTCGTCGGCCTCGCCAACCACACCGTGCTCATCGCCCGCGACGGCTCCGAGCGCCCCATCGCGGACTCCGCGGCGCCGATCCACGACGACGCCGGACAGATCGCCGGCGTCGTGATGGTCTTCCGCGACCAGACCCTGGAGCAGAACTACAAGCAGCTATTCCGCCAGATGCTGAGCGCCTTCGCCTCCCACGAGATCATCCGCGATGCCGCAGGCAAACCCGTCAACTACCGGTTCCTCGACGTCAACCCCGCCTTTGAACGGATGACGGGGTTGAAGGCCCGAGACGTCGTCGGCCACACCGTGCTCGAAGTCCTGCCGGACACCGAGCCAGACTGGATCGCGCGCTACGGCCACGTGGCGGAGACCGGCGAGCCGGTTCGCTTCGAAAGCTTCTCGCGCGGCCTGGGTCGGACGTTCACCGTGACGGCCTACCGCATCAAGCCCGGACAGTTTGCCACGATCTTCGCGGACATCACGGCCATCAAAGAGGCCGAGGAGCGGCAGCGGGTCCAAAACGAAGAGCTGAGGCGCTTCAACCAACTGGCGACCGGTCGCGAACTGCGCATGATCGAGCTGAAGCAGGAGGTCAACGAACTCTCCCGCAAACTCGGCATTCCCCCGCCCTACCCCATCGAATTCCTCCAGCCCCAGCCCCCCCCCCCTTCCTAATCCCCTTCCCTCGACGCCCCGATGACCGACCCTACGCAACCGCCCCCTCCCCCCTCCTCAGTCGGCTCCCCTGAAGCCTCTTCCGCAACCGACGACCGTCCCCCCCCCTCAACACGCTCGCTGAACTCGAGCGCTTTCGTCTCGCGGCCCTCAACATGATGGAGGACGCCGCCGAAACTCAGCGCCGGCTCAAGCAGGCCAACGAGGATCTGGCGCGCGCGGTCGCCGAGAAAGACCGCCTCGTCGCCGCCATCGAACAGAGCTGGGACGCCGTCGTCGTCACCGACGTCGATGCCAACATCCAGTACGTGAACCAGACGTTCGAGCGCGTGACGGGCTATACGCGGGACGAACTCGTCGGCAAGAACCCGCGAGTCCTCCAGAGCGGTCGGCAGGACGCCGCGTTCTACCGGGAGATGTGGGAACGCCTGTCCAACGGCAACCCCTTCTTCGGCCGCATGGTCAACAAGCGCAAAGACGGGCAGCTCTTCACCGAAGACGCCTCGATCTCCCCGGTGAAAAACGCCGAGGGGCGGATCGTCAACTTCGTGGGCGTCAAGCGCGACATCACCGAACGCCTCAAGATGGAGGACCGCCTGGCGCATTCGCAGAAGATGGAGACGGTGGGTCGCCTCGCCGGCGGAGTCGCCCACGATTTCAACAACATGCTCAGCGTGATCCTCGGCAACGCCGAGCTGCTCAAGGAAGGCCTGCCCGCCGACAGCGTCCTCCACGAGGAGGTCGCCGCGATCATCAACGCGGCCAAACGCTCCTCCGAGATCACCCGTCAGCTTCTCGCCTTCGCCCGCAAACAGATCGTCAAACCCCAGCTCCTCGATCTCAACGAGGCCATCGAGAGCTGCCTGAAGCTCCTCCGCCGCCTGATCGGCGAGAACATCGAACTCGTCTGGAAGCCCCACCCCGCGCCCTGCCGGATCAAAATCGACCCCGTCCAGGTAGACCAGGTGCTGACCAACCTCTGCGTCAACGCCCGCGATGCGATCCCCGACGTCGGGACGATCACGATCGAGACCTCCCTGACCACGTGCTCGGCCGACGTCTGCGCCCTCCACGAAGGCTGCTCGCCAGGCGAATTCGTCCTGCTGACGGTCTCCGACACGGGCGAGGGCATGACCCCGGAGGTGATGGCTCACGCCTTCGAGCCGTTCTTCTCCACCAAATCCCTGGGCGAGGGGACCGGACTCGGACTCGCCACCGTCCACGGCATCGTCACCCAGAACGGCGGATTCGTCGTGGCCGAAAGTCGCCTCGGCGCCGGCGCCGCTTTCCGCCTCCATTTTCCCCATCAGCGGCAGTCCGACGAAGCGCCCAGCCGCGCCGCCCCCGCCGTCGAGCCCAGGGGACGCGGCCAGACCGTGCTGATCGTCGAGGACGAAACGATGCTGCTCCAGCTTGGGGCGACGATGCTTCGCAGCCTGGGCTACCGCGTGCTCGCGGCTGACGGCCCGGAGGTGGCGCTCGCCTGCGTCCAGAACCATCCGGGGCCCATCGATCTGCTCCTCACCGACGTGGTGATGTCCGGAATGAACGGCAAGGAGCTGGCCGATCGGATTCGCGCCATCCATCCCGCGATGTCCGTCCTGTTCATGTCGGGCTACACCGCCGAGGTCATCGCCAGCCGCGGCGTGCTGGACCGCGACGTCCACTTCATCTCCAAGCCCTTCACGCGCTACGACCTCGCCGTCCACCTCGCCCGTTGCTTCGCCGCGGCCTGGAACCGCGACGCCGCCGCGCAACTCCGCTGAATTTGCTTGCTTTGTCCGAGCCACTTGGGATACATTCCACACCGTTCTGCGCCCGTAGCTCAATTGGATAGAGCGTCAGCCTCCGGAGCTGAAGGTTGTGGGTTCGATCCCCGCCGGGCGCACCACTCGTGAAACCCGCAAGTCGGCTTGGCGGGGCTGGAGGGAACGAGATGGGTCCGGAAGAAGTCGCAGTCCAACAAGAGGATTGCATCGCATGATCGCCGAATCGTTCGCGACAGCCATCGAGTATTTGGGCGTTTTCGCCTGCGCGATCAGCGGATTCCGCATCGCCGCGGCGAAGCGTTACGACATCTTCGGCGCGGCGGTCGTGGGCTTCGCCACCGCAGTCGGAGGCGGCACGCTGCGCGACGTGCTCCTCGACCGGCCTGTCTTCTGGATGCAGTCTCCGAACTACCTCGTCTGCACGCTGGCCTCGTTCTTTTTCTACGTCCTCTTCCGGCGCCAGGTCGTGCGATTCGGCGAGACGCTCCTGCTCTTCGACACACTCGGACTGGCGATGTTCAACATGATCGGGATCAAGGCCGCTCTCGGCGCCGGGAGCGGCATGCTGGTGGCCGTCATCATGGGCGTCGTCACCGGCTCGGCCGGCGGCGTCGTCCGCGATCTGCTGACCCAGGAGCCGCCGCTGATCTTCCAGAAGTCGGAACTCTACGCCGTCGCGTGCCTGCTCGGAGGCGCCACATACGCCGCGGGCCATGCACTCGGCCTCCACGACGTCGCAATGCAGATCGCATCGATCACCGTCGTGATCGGGGTTCGCACCGTCTCGCACGCGCGCAACGTGACGCTCCCCTACGCGCCGTAGCCGCGACCCCGCGGGCTCAACGCGCCGCGCCGGTTTCGTTCTCGCGAGCGCCGCGCAACCGGCCGCGCGAGACCGCGGCGGGGAGGTTCCAGAGACGGCAGGTCTGGCGGAGGCCGTCCATGATCGCGCGCTTGAGCCCGTCCACCCCCCAGCCGGTGCGGGCGGAAACGGCGATGGCCCCGGGGTGGTGGCCGGTGAGGCGCTTCCAGGCGGGATCCTCCGCGCCGCCGTCGCACTTGTTGAGCACGAGGATCTGCGGGACGGTCTTCGCGCCGATGGCATCGAGCGTGCTCTGGCAAACCGCGATGTGGTCGAGGACGTGCGGATACGTCGCGTCGACCACGACGAGGAGGAGGTCGGAGCGGGCGGCCGCGTCGAGCGTGGACTTGAAGCAGGCCACGAGACCGTGCGGCAAATTGCGGATGAAGCCGACGGTGTCCGCGAGGAGGATCTGGTGCGCAGGCGAAAGCCAGACCTTGCGAGTCTTCGTGTCGAGCGTGGCGAAGAGCTTGTCGTCCACGTAGGCGTCGGCGCCGGAGCCGGCGAGGGCGTTGAGCAACGTGGACTTGCCGGCGTTCGTGTAGCCGACGAGCGAGACGACGGGCCACTCGCGGCGTTCGGCGGCTCGAGTCGTCTGCCGCGCCTGGATCGCCTCGAGCTTGCGCTTCAGCTCGTTGATGCGGCGGCGCAGCGGCTCGTTGCGGAGCTGGAGGTGGCTCTCGCCGGGGCCGCGTACGTTGGCGCGCCCCTTGAAGCGCTGCTGGGATTCGGTGACGGGGATGCGCTTGAGCTGGAACTGGAGTCGCGCCAGCTCCACCTGCAGCTTGGCCTCCGCCGAACGCGCCCGGCGCGCGAAGATCTCCAGAATCAGCTCCGTGCGATCCATCACCCGGACGCCCAGTGCCTTGCCCAGATTGAACGCCTGGATCGCGTCGAGATCGTTGTCCACGATCACCGTGTCGGCCTCGCGGTGCGCGGCGAGGGCGCGCAGTTCCTCGACCTTGCCCGCGCCGATCATCGTCCCGCCGGCGGGATTGACGCGGTTCTGCACGAGCTCGCCGGCGACCTCGAACCCCGCGGTCTCCGCCAGCCGCCCAAGCTCCATCAGGGAATCCGCCGCCTTCAGGGCATCCTCCCCGAAGCGGACGACTTGGACGAGAATGGCGCGCTCGACGCGCCTCGTGTCGTGGAACTTCATGTCCGGAAGCATCGCAAAGAGCCCCCGGGTTGTCAAGCGGCTCCTGGTTCGCTGAAATGGCTTCCCTTCCCCTGCCCGTTTTCGTAGACTTTCTCGGAACTGCAGCCCCTTGGAGACTCAAGCGCCATGAAGTCGAAGACGATCCTCCACCTGATCCCCAATGCGCACCTCGATCCCG
>CAYVJM010000015.1:0-7202 GCA_964451695.1 uncultured Lentisphaerales bacterium
ACACCTACGGCAAGTGGACGCAGCGCTACGGCTACTTCGAGGCGCGCATGAAGCTGCCGACGTGTCCCGGTCTCTGGCCGGCGTTCTGGACGATGCCCGACCGGGGCGGCGTGAACACCCCGGAGGGGCACCAGGCCGTTCCGCAGTGGAAGCGCGCGAGCACGAGCGACGGCGGCATGGAGTTCGACATCATGGAGCACCTCACCGCCTGGGGCCCCTACCGCTTCAACTTCGCCTTCCATTGGGACGGCTACGGCAAGGAGCATCAGGCGATCGGCACGAGCAATGCCTACGTGCCGGCGGACAAAGACGGCTTCTTCACCATCGGCATGCTCTGGCTGCCCGGCGTAGCCGTCTACTACGGAAACGGCGTGGAGATCGGCCGCTGGGAGGGCGAGCGCGTCTGCAATGTGCAGTCGTACCCGATCCTCTACATGGTCTCCGGCGGCTGGGCGAACGTCCCGCTCGATCCCGAGCAGCTTCCCGCGGACTTCGAGATCGACTACGTCCGCGCGTGGCAGCGTGCGGACCTCGCCACGCCGGAAGACGGACCGAAGCCCAACGACGGCGCGCCAAAGAGCCAGTACTAGCCTTGGAACGCGGCGACTTTCGCCTTGAGGATTCCCATCGTTTTCAGTAGGATTGCAGCCTTTCACATCGATCCTATCAGAGGCGGCAAATGGCAGGCATTTTCAAGGCGTACGACATTCGGGGAATCTACGGGACGGAGTTGACGGAGGACTTGGCGCGGGCGATCGGCCGGGCTTTCGTGACCTTCCTCGGCTGCCGCAAGGTGGCCGTAGGGCGCGACATCCGTCCGCATTCCGCGCCGCTCTTCGCGGCGCTGGCCGACGGCATGACGCTGCAAGGGGCGACCGTCGTGGATCTGGGCGAGTGCTCGACACCGATGTCCTACTACGGCAACGGCGTCCTCGGCTGCGACGCGGGCGTGATGATCACGGCCTCCCACAACCCCGCCCCCTACAACGGCTTCAAGCTGGCCCGCGCCCAGGCCGTCCCCATCAGCGGCGCCACGGGCATCGCGGACATCGAGCGGATCGTCGCCTCGGGCGCGTTCGCCCCGCCAGCCGCCGTGCGCGGCAAGGTGGTTCGCCACGACATCGCCGCCGAATACGCGGCCTTCGTGCGCAAAAGCGCGGCCATCCGACGCCCGCTGCGCATCGCGGCGGACTTCGCCAACGCCATGGGCATCTGGGAGGCCTCCGCGTTCGAGGGGCTGCCGGTGACGATCACCCGGCTCTTCGACACTCCCGACGGACGCTTCCCCAACCACGAGGCGAACCCGCTGGAGACGCACACGCTCGACGCGCTGCGCGCGGAGATCCGCAAGGGCGGCTACGACTTCGGCGTGGCGTTCGACGGCGACGCCGACCGCGCGGGCTTCATCGACGAGCGCGGCGAGATCGTGCCGATGGACATCATGACGGCGCTGATCGCAAAAGACATTCTGCGCCGCGATCCCGGCGCGACGATCTTCTACGACCTGCGCAGCAGCTGGGCCGTCAAGGAGGTCATCGAGGAAGCCGGCGGAAAGGCGATGATGAGCCGCGTGGGTCACGCCTTCATCAAGAGCCAGATGCGCGAGCACGACGCGGTCTTCGCGGGCGAGTTGAGCGGCCACTACTACTTCAAGGCCAACTTCACCGCCGAAAGCTCCTCGATGGCGGTTTTGGCGCTGGCCAACATCGTCGGCGAGTCCGACGTCCCTCTCTCGGAGATGATCCGGCCCATCCGGCGCTATTTCGCGAGCGGGGAGATCAACACGAAGCTGGCCGGCAAGGCCGAGGCGGATCGCGTCATTGGCGAGCTCAAGCGCCGTTACGGTTCGCGCGGCCGGATGTTCGAGCTCGACGGGGTGAGCGTCGAGTTCGCCGACTGGTGGTTCAACGTGCGCTGCTCCAACACGGAGCCGCTGATCCGCCTCAACCTCGAGGCGAAGACGGCATCGGAGATGGCGGCGCGGCGCGACGAGCTGCTCGCGCTCATCCGCGGCTGAGGACGGGAAGGGATATCCATTTCAGGATGAATCGGGAGGAGACGACGCGATGAACGCAGGACATGACGTGCATGATGTGCTGATGAAGAAGTTCCAGGAGAAGTTTGGACGCGAGCCCGACGTGGTGGCCTATGCACCCGGGCGCGTCGAGATCCTGGGCAACCACACGGACTACAACGAGGGCTACGTGCTCTCGGCGGCGATCAACTTCGGCACCTACTTCGCCGTGGCGCGCCGCGAAGGTCTCGCCTCCCGCCTCGTCGCGGGCGACGTGATGGAGGAAGTGGCGTTCGACGCGGACAATCCGCTTCCGAGCAAGGACCGGATGTGGTCCAACTACGTCAAGGGCGTGCTCGCGGGCCTGAATGCGATCAAGAAGCCCGCGCACGGGTTCGACGCGATGTTCCTCGGCAACATTCCGCTGGGCTCCGGCCTCTCCAGCTCCGCCGCGCTCGAGGTTTCCTCCGGCCTCGCGTTCGCCCGCCTCTACGGGATCGCCGTCGGCAACCTGGAAATGGCCAAGATCGGCCAGCGCGCGGAGCACGAGTACGCCGGCGTCAAGTGCGGCCTCCTCGACCAGTTCTCCAGCATCAACGGCAGGCGCGACTGCCTCGTGTGGAGCGACTTCCGCACGTACGACGTCAAGACCGAGAAGCTCGGGGAGAACGTCTGCTTCCTGATGTGCAACACGAACGCCCGCCACGCGCTGGTCGACGGCGCGTACAACGAGCGGCGTCAGCGCTGCGAGCAGGCCGCCGCCTTCTTCGCCTCCGTCCTCGACCACCCCGTCTCCGCGCTGCGCGACGTCTCCTGGGCCGAATGGCTGGAGCACAAGGACGAAATGGACGAGATCACGGCCAAGCGCAGCGCGCATCCGATCGGGGAGGACGAGCGCGTGCTCTCCGGCATCGGCATGCTGCGCAACGGCAACCTCGAGGGATTCGGCCGCCTGATGTTCGAGTCGCACGACAGCTCGCGCAACTACTTCGAGAACTCCTGCCCCGAGCTGGACACGATCGTGGACGCGGCGCAGGCCACGCCGGGCGTGCTCGGTGCGCGGCTCTCGGGCGGCGGTTTCGGCGGCAGCGTCGTCGTACTCGTGGACAAGGCGCAGGCGGCGTCGATCGAGACGACGCTGCGCAACGCCTACGCCCACCGCCACGGCTCGCGCTGCGACACGCGCGTCATCACCTGCTCCGACGGCGCACGGATCGTCAAGGGGTAGCCCGGCGGCGAAGCTAGTCTTCGCGCGGGCCGCAGATTGCTTCGACCATCTCGTCGCGGTTCGTCGCGGCGAGGAGCTTGTCGCGGACGCGGCGGCTGGCGAGCTGGCGGCTGACTTCCGCGAGGAACTTGATGTGGGAGTTCGCGTCGGACCGCGGGCTCAGCGTCGCCACGAAAATGTTGCAGGGTGCGCCGTCGAGAGACTCGAATTCGACGCCCGCGGGCGAGAGGGCGATCATCGAGACGAGGTGGTCGATCGCATCGGTCTTCGCGTGGGGGATCGCCACGCCGTACTGCATGCCCGTGGACATCTTGCCCTCGCGCTCGACCAGCGCGGCGTGGACGGAGCCCCGCTGCGCCGGGGCGATCGTGCCGCCGGCGACGAGGATGTCTGCGATCTCCGCCAGGACTTCCGCCTTCGTCTGGGCCTTGATGGCGGTATGGAAGACGGACTTAGACAGCAGATCGGCAAGCTCTTTCAGCGATTCGTTCACGGTTGATGTTCGCCTGTTTTCCAGACGGCATGCCGCACCCTGGGGATGCAAAGCCGCCCTTCGCGGAGGCGCTCCAAGAAAAATTGCCAGGAATTATGGCATGGAACGGCGCTTCTGTCCATGAAAATCCAGCAAATGGCCGAGGACGCGCAGGCCGGCCCGGAAGAGGAAGGCGACGTCCGCGGGGCGGCGGATCGCGAGGATCTGCCGCAGGATGAAGCGCGGCGTCAGGAAGGACGTGTAGAGACCGCGGATGAGCGCGAGGATCTGGTCGTCGGGAATCGCCGCCTTCATCACGGGCTCGCGCATGTCGTAGCGGTCCCAGTCCTCGGTGCGCAGCCAGCCGTTGGTCCGGCATTCCGCGAAGAGCGGCGTGCCCGGGTAGGGGATCACGATCGTGCCCTGAAGCGTGTCGATCCAGCCCTTGTCGAAGAGCGAGCGCGCGAGCGCCACGGTGGCCTGCGCCTCCTCGAGCGTTTCCCACGGATAGCCGACCATGCAGGTCACATGCGGCCGAAGCCCGGCGCGGTGCGCCAGACGCATGGACTCGGCGATGTTCTTCGCGGCGGGGCATTTGCAGATGCGCGCGAGCGTGGCTTCGGAGGCGGACTCGAGGCCGAAGAGCACGAACCGGAACCCCGCCTTCGCCATGAGATCGTACTGCGCCTGCGAGAGAACGCCGGGGATCATGTTGCAGCCCATCACGACGCGCTTGTGGTAGCCGCGCGCGATCATCCCCTCGCAGAACGTCTTGAGCCAGGCGCCGGCGGGAAAGCAACCGGAGTCGTCGAAGATCTCCTTCACGCCGAGACCGTCGACGAGGCGGCCGACTTCGTCGAGCATCTTCTCCGGCGAGCGCGTGCGCCAGTTCGGGTAGAGCGTCGTCCAGGAGCAGAAGCGGCATTTGCCCCACCAGCAGTCGCGCCCCGCCATCGTGTAGGTGCCGGGCGTCCGGCGGAAGTTGCCGTTCTCCCGGCTGTAAAGCTCCCAGCGCGTCAGCGCGCGATCGATCTCGGGCAGGTCGTCGAGGCAGTTCTTCGATACGTCGAAACGCCCGCTGTTGCGCGTGGCGCCGTCCGGACCCCGCCACCAGAAGCCCGCGGGGATCGGCGCGCCGCGCTCGAGGTGGTCGACGAGGCCGCGCAGCGAGAAGTCGTAGTCGCCGCCGCAGAGGATCCAGTCCGCGCGGCAGTTCGCGAGGGACTCCTCGGGGAACGCCGTCACGTGGTCGCCGCAGAGCACGACGCGGCACGTCGGCAGCAAGTCCTTCAGCGCGTCGACGATGCGCCACGTCGCCTTGACGACCGGGGTCTTCGTCTCGAGCAGGAATAGGTCTGCGCCGATCTCGGTGTAGCGGCGGCGGAACTCCGCCTCCGAAAGGCCCTCCGCGATGCCGTCGAGCCAGTGGACGTCGTGCCCGAGGCTCTTGAGCAGCGTGGCCGCGGACGCGGGCACCATGGGGTACACGTACGTGGGCTTGCTGAACCACTGGAACTGGCGGTTCTGCGAAAGCAGCGGAACGCCCTTGTCGGAGGGGATGGGCGCATAGCCGATCAGGATTTTCATGGGGCTCCGTCCTTGCCGGAGTGGTGGTCGAACGGCCGGACTTCCCCGACCATGCCCGCGGCCAGCAGGCCTCGGAGGAAGCCGACGCCGTAGGCGAAATGCGTTGCCACGACGCCCGCCCAGGTGACGAGCCAGACGAGCGGGCGGCGCGGGGCGGCGGCGGCCAGGAAGGTCAGCGCCGCGTAGATCGCCAATGTCCCGAGGTAAAGCCAGCGTAGCGCGGGATGGACAAAGGACAGGGGAAGCCCGACGGCAACGCCGAGGACGAAAAGGCTCGGAAGCATGTAGGCGATGCGACGCGACGTGGCCGGGAAGCGCCGCGCGAAGAAGCCGCGATGGCGCGCGTAGCGCCCGACCTGCCTCAGATGCGGACCGAAGAGCGGGCGGCGGTGATGGGTGACGACGACGCGCGGGTCGTAGACGATGCGCTTGCCGAGCTTGTGTACGATGTCCATGCACAGGATCGTGTCCTCGCCCGGCCAGTAGCGCGTATCGAAACCGCCCAGTTCGCGCAGCGTCGAGGCCCGCGCGATCAGGTTGCAGCTCGGCAGGTCGTCCTCGTCGCAGACGCGCGTCGGCGTGTAGCGCCGGCGGTAGCCGCCGGAGACGAGCGGGTTCTCGTAGACGCGGCCGCCCATCTGCGACAGAAAGGGGTCGGAGGGCGGCGTGCAGGCCGGACCGCCGACGGCCGCGATGCCCGGATCGGTGAAATAGGGGACGGCGTTCTGGAGCCAGCCCTGCTGCGGCGCGGCGTCGTCGTCCACGAACGCGACCAGCTCCCCGGTCGCCTCTTGGATGCCGAGATTGCGCTTCTCGGCGGGGCGGACCTTGCCGGTGGGGATTTCGCGGACGCCGGCGCCCCAGTCGCGGCCAGTCGGCGCGTCGGGCAGGACGAGGATCTCGAGCGACGGCCAGTTCTGCCGCCGCAGCGCCTCGACGCAGCGGACGAGGACCTCCGAGGCGCCGGGGCAGGCGATCACGGCTGAGACGCGCGGGGCCAGGGCCGGCGCCTCGTGCGGCTCGATAGAGGCGTAGTAGCGCAGGACGCGCAGGCGGTAGAAGATCGCGAGCGTGTCCGTCATGACCTGCCGGACGTTCGTCCACGTCAGGCTGCCGAGCCGGCCATGGAAGTCGAGGTCGACGGGGGCCTCGGCGATGCGGAAGCCGCGGTCGCGGGCGATGGCGAGCACCTCCAGGTCGAAGGCGAAGCGCTTGGCGAGCATCCGCGAGAAGGCGTAGTCGAGCGCCTCGCGCCGGAAGAGTTTCATGCCCGTTTGCGTGTCGTGGACCGGGAGGCCGACGAGGAGCTTGACGATGCCGTAGTAGACGCGGCTGGCGATGCGGCGGCGCAGGGGATAGCGGATCGTCGACTCCGGGTGCAGCTTGGAGCCGATCACGACGTCCGCGCCTTCGGCGAGCATGATCGCGAAGAAGCGCCAGACGTAGGCCGGGTTCAAATCGAGGTCCGCGTCGAGGAGGAGGACGTGCGATCCGGTCGAGCGGGCGAAGCCACTGGCCAGGGCGGCTCCCTTGCCGTTGTTGGCGAAGGCGTAGACGGGCAGGACGACACCCGGCAGATCCTCGGCGGCCCGGCGGATCTCCGCGGCGGTGTCGTCCTCGCTGCCGTCGTCGACGGCCACGATCTCGAAGGGAACGCGCCCCGCGAAGATCGCGTGGACGCGGAGAATGTTGCGATGGATGTCCCGGCCAAGGTTGAAGGCCGGCATCACGATGGAAAGCCTCCCCGACGGACCTAGGCAGGCGAGTGCGGCCTCCGCCGCGCCGTCGGGCGGGCCTCCGCCCGGTGGATTCCTGCCTGTTTCCGTAGTTTCCATAGACGTGCCGATGTGTTGGCGCCGATTATACCGGGAAGCCGCGGCGACTTCAAGGCGCAAGCTCGG
>CAYVJM010000015.1:7302-17787 GCA_964451695.1 uncultured Lentisphaerales bacterium
AGGCGTCAGTCCCGAATGGCGCTAGCCTTCGGGCTCGGTGATGTTCAGGATTTTCCCGGCTTTGCGCTTGGCGGCAGTCGCGGCGTTGCGTTTTCCAACCGTCGCCACATCCGCTTCGGCCTTGCGGCAAGCTCCGGTCGAATCGAAACGCGCCAACTTATCGGCTTTGGCATAACGCCGCTTGACGGCAGGCATCTGGGCCCGGTACTGCGGGAGCCATTTGGCTTGGGCGATGAGCATTTCGTCGGTCATCTGCTCGACTTCCGGCGGCGTGCAGACCGCGCCGACAAGCGGATCGAGCAGCATGGCCTGATTCAGCGTCCAGACATCCCCGTTCACCGCCGCTTCAACGGAGAGACGCTGAACGTTCACCGACTGCGAGCAGATCGCGGCGCACTGGATCGGCAAGTCGCCGATCTTCGGCACGCTGACGCCGTTGCGGTCCACGTAGCAGGGCGTTTCGACGATGCAATCGTCGGGGAGGTTGGTGATGCATCCGTCGTTGACCACATTGAAATGACCGCGATAGGTTCGTCCCGTCTCCAAGGCCTCGACGATCCAGGAGCCATGCTCGCTTGAGCGTTTGTGCTCGGCCAGCGACCAGGGCTTCTCGGCCAGCAGTTTCGGGAAATCGGTTACAAACCAGTTCCGGCCCTCCTTGGTCACTCGGAGGTAGCCGCCAGTTTCGCCGTTAATCCAGCAGCCCATGTCAATCCACTGGGCGATTTCGGCAGGACGTTTCCGGTACCACGGCAGATATTCGGAGAGGTGTCCGTTCGACTCCGTCGAATAATAGCCGAAACGACGCAGGACATCGATGCGGACTTTTTCGGTCTTGCTGTACTCGGGGTGCTTTTCAAAACCCTCAAGGAGGCGCTCAAGCCAGCTTTCGCCCTGGTACTGAACTTGGATGTACCAAGTCTGGTGATTGATGCCGGCGCAGACGATATCGACTTCTTTTGGATCAACGGCAACATAGCCCTTGGCGCCCGGTTTTTTTCCTTTGTTGACCAGCAGTTCAATCACCTTGGTGATCTGCCAATGTCCGCCCTGGACGCCGTGGCAGAGTCCCAGGCATGGCACCTGGCCAAACACGTTGGCCGCCCACGTCAGCATCGCGTTGGGGTTGCCATAGTTTAACAGCAGCGCATTCGGTTTTGAAAGTTCGCGGATGTCATCGCAGAAACCGAGTATCGCCGGAATGCCGCGCTGTCCGTACATGATGCCGCCGGCGCAGAGCGTGTCTCCCACGCATTGATCAACACCGTATTTCAACGGGATGTCGACATCGGTTTGAAACGCCTCGACTCCGCCGACGCGCGCCGAATTCACGATGTAGTCGGCCTCCGCCACCGCTTCTCTGCGGTTCAGGGTGCTGGTGACTTTCGTCGGCAGGTTGTTGGCCTTGATGTCCCGCAACAGCAGTTGCGTGATCATGCCGAGATTGCGCTTGTCGATGTCGTGCAGAACGATTTCGCAATCGCGAAATTCCGGCACCGCCACGATGTCGTGAACCAACGTCCGGGTAAATCCGAGACTGCCCGCCCCGATGAATGCGATCTGGATTGCCATTTCGACTACTCCTCAACTCGAATAGGTCCCGCTCCAAGCATGGATGCGAAATCGAAACCGATGTCAATAAACACAGTGACCGTATCACAATCCTCTTTGGGTTGCAAGAACGTGGTGGTGGCGTGTTGCCGGATGCGGGGTGTTGTGCTAAAATCGCCCGCCAATGCATCGTTCGCCGCCTACCGCCCTCGGCCGAGCCCCTTGTCGGGCCATTTGCGCCGTGTCGATTGTTGCCTTGGCCCTGGAGGCCGGGGCCGAGGCGGCGTCATCCAATGCGCCCGCGGCCGTCGCGATGCCCGCCGCGGTTCCTTCGGCCGAGGCACCCGCCATCGCGCCCGTCCCTGCCATCGAACTCGCCGAGAATGCATACCGCGACGCCCTCGACGATCTGGCCTGGAAGGCCGGCGTCGAGGCGCTCTTCGGTTCCGCCTCCGACGCCACCGTCCGCCAGCGCGCCTTCACGGTGCTCATGAAGACGTGCGAGCGGCGCCGTCCGGCCGCCGACTGGCTTGCCGATCTGACCGCGGGAGTGATCGACGGGCGTGCGTTGCCGGTCGACGATGCGGTCTTGGCCGCTCTGCGTTCCTATTGGACGGGCCGGGCCCTCGTCGCGGCCGGGCGTCCTGACGAGGCCGTTGCGGCCCTGACCGCTCTGCGCGCCGCGCTTCCGCCCGGCGATCCGCTCGGGGAGCCGGTCCTGCGGCTCGAAGCCTTCGCGATGGGACTCGCCGGGCGGACGGAGGAGGCCGAGCGCCTGCTTGCAACCCTGGCCGAGCCGGGTGCCGATGTCTTGTTCGACCGCAGCCGCCTGTTGCTCGAGGCGGGGCGGCCGGCGGACGCCGCGGCGCTGCTCGCGGATTTGGCCGGCGACACGAACCAGGTGGAGGAAGCGGCCATGGCCGCGCTGCTCCGGGCCCGGGCGCTTGACGACGCGGGCGCCGTCACCAACGCGCTGGCCGTGCTCGCTTCGGCGCTGGCCGCCCCAGGGATGCCGCCGGACCACGTGGCCCTGGCGTTGGCCGCGAGCGCGATGATGCGGGCGCGCGAGTCGGCGGACGACGCGGCCGTCGATCTGGCCGAGCGGGCGGTGGCCGCTGCGGCGTCGCCGCCGATTCGCCTCGCGTGCCGGATCGAGTTGGCGCGCACGCTCGCGATCCGTGGACGCACGGAGCGCGCGCTGGGCGAGGCCCGCGCCCTTGTCGCGGCCGCGCCGCGTTCGGCCGCCGTCGCCGTCGCCGTCAAGGCCGTCGCGGACATCCATCTGGCGGCGGGGCGCTTCGCGGAGGCGCTGGACGTCTACGCCCTCTTCGTCGCCTCGTTCACTGGAAGCCCGTTGGAGGCCTCCGTGCGTCGCGGGCAGGGGCTGGCGCTTTCCGGGGTCGGCCGCCACGGCGAGGCCGCGAGCGCCTTCCAGGCCGCGGTCGCGCTGTCGGAGGATGCCGAGGCGAAGCGGGCGAATCTCTTCAATCTGGCGGAGGCGAAGCGCGCTGGCGGGCTGGCTCGCGAGGCGCAGACCGTCGTTCAGGATCTGCTCGGTCTGGAGCCTCCGGAGCCGATGCAGGCCGCGGCCCGGTTGCTGGCGGCGGAGTGTCTGGCGGAACTCGATCCTGGCGTGGCGTCCGCGGCGTTCATTCGTGTCGCGACAGAATTCCCGATGCGGGCGGAGGCCGGCCGCGCCCTCTACCGCGCCGCCCAGATCGCGGCGGCTTCGGAGACCGAGATGGCCACTGCCGAGGGGCGGGAGCGGGCGTTGGACCTCTATCGGCGCGCCTCGGAGTTCTCGGATCCGCGGCTGCGCGCGCCGGCGCTGCTCGGGATGGGTCTGATGGCGTTGCGCTTGGACCGGCCGGCCGAGGCGCTTGCCGCATTCGAGGCCGCGGCGGACGTCGTGGATGGAGGGGTGGCCCGGGACCAGGCCCGCTTCATGAAGGCCGAGGCGTTGCTGGCGCTGGGGCGCGAGGCCGAGGCGGTCGCGGCCGCCTCGGCCATGATCGGGAGCGGGGCGGACGCCGCCTGGAGCAGCGAGGCGCTCTTTTGGATGGGACGGCGCCAGTTCAACGCCGGCGACTTCGCGGCGGCGGAGGCGTCCTTCTCCGACTACGTGGTGAAATGGCCGCAGGCCGCCAAGGCGGATTCGGCGATGCTCCTTGCGGCGCAGGCGCAGTTCCATCGCGGCCGCTACGATGCGGCGATCGAGACGGCGGCCGCGCTCGTGGCCACGCATCCCGGCAGCCGCTGCGTGCCTGCCGCGGAGTTCACCCACGCCGAGGCGCTCTGCGAACTGCTCCAGTTCGACGCCGCGCTGTTGCTTTTCGACGCCGTCGTCAAGTCGGCGCGCGACGACGATCTGCGGTTGCGCGCGATGGGGCGCCGTGGCGACTGCTTCTTCACGCTCGGCGAGGACAACGCCGTGCGCTATGCGGAGAGCGTGGCGGCCTACGAGGCGGTGATCGCGCACCCCGCGCCGAAGTCCTTCGAGACGATTCTGCAATGCCAGTACAAGATCGGTCGCAGTCTGGAGAAGGCGGGGCGCGTGGACGAGGCGCTTCGGCGGTACTACCAGGACGTCATCCTCATGTTCGAGCGCGAAGGGGGCGAGGCGGGCCATGCCGCGAACTCCCCCTCGCGCATCTGGTACTCGCGCGCGGCGCTGGACGCCGCGGAGATCCTGGAGCGCCGCCAGGACTGGAAGGCGGCGGGCGAGATGCTCGGGCGGATCGCGGGAGGCGGCTTCCCCGGCGCGGAGGAGGCGGCCCGGCGGCTGGCGCGTCTGCGCGACGGACGGCTTCCGGCGCAAGCCGGGGCGGAAACGGAATCGGAGAGGTGATGCGATGCACGACATGTTGATCCAAGGCGGGCCGGTTCTCTGGTTCATCCTGTTCATCGGGCTGGTGGCGATGTCCGTCTTTCTGGAGCGCGCCCTGCATCTCCACCGGGCGCGGATCGATGCCAAGGACTTTCTGCAAGGCCTCTTCAACACGATCCGCCGGGGCTCCGCGCGCGAGGTGCTCGCGCTCTGCGAGGAGACGCCCGGGCCGGTTGCACGGCTGGCCGCGACGGCCTTCCAGCGGCGGGAGTCCCCCCGCCACCTGATGATCGAAGAGCTCGACCAGGCGGGGCGCGCGGAAATTTCGCGAATGGAGCGGCGGCTCTCGCTGATTGCCCTCGCCGCGCAAGTCTCGCCGCTGGCCGGGCTTCTGGGCGCCGTGATCGGCATTCTCAACGCGCTGGTCTCGATGAACGCCCAGGCGCCGTTCGTCTCGACCGCCGACATCACGGCCGGCCTCATCCCCGGCGCGATCGCCACGGCGGCGGGGCTGCTCGTGGCGATCCCCTCGTTCATCGGCTTCCATGTCCTCGTTGTCAACATCGACCGTCTCGTGCTTGACATGCGGGATGCGGCGTCCGAACTCGTCTTCTTCTTCGACAAGCTCCGGGAAGGCGGGATCCGCGATGCATGAGCCCCTGCAATCCGCGCGGCCGGAGGGTGCTGCGGCGTTCGACTGGTTTCCGGTGCGCGACCGGGAGGGCATCCGCACGCGCTACAAGCCCAGGACGCGCATCCACTCCGTCTTCTTCGCTGTCGTGCCCTGGATCAACGTCGTCGTGTTGGCGGTCGCATACGTGCTGTTCCTGAGAAGCGCCTCGCTGGTTCCCGGCCAGCCTGTCGAACTGCCTTCGGAGCCCTTTCACGACGGCCTGCGCTCGTCGCTCGTGCTCGTCGCGAAGACCGGCCACGCGGCGCCCCGCTTCGCCACGACCGCCACGCGCGAGGACGACGGCGCGGTGGTGGAGCCCATCGGACTGGTCGTCTTTTTCGACGACGGCGAATACGATCTGTCGCAGGCCCACCGGATCTCGACGCTGCGCAACGCGCTCGCCGCGGAGATGGAGTCCCGCGGCGAAACCGAGGTGCTGCTGTATCTCGACCGCACGGCGCTGCACGAGGACGCGGTGCGCCTCGCCGACCTGCTTCGCGGGGCGGGCGCCACGCGCGTGAGCTTCGTCGTCAGGAGCCGCTGACCGCCATGAGCGCGCCTCCTGTCGCGACACCTCCGCTCCCCCGGCGCCGCCGCTATCGCTACCGGCGCTTCCATGCGCTGCACCTCGACCTCGCGCTCGTGCTCTTGCTGGCGGTGGCAGGGTGGGTACTCTGCCCCGCGCCCCGCATCGGCGTCCGCGGCCCTCGATCCGCGCCCATGCGCGTCGAGCTGCGCCGCGTCGTGGAGGCGACTGACGACGATCTCCTCCACAATCCGGCGCTTTTCGCGTTCCGTTCGCCAGCGGGGTTTTCGGGGGACGGTCCGCTTCCCGGCGGCGACGAAGCCGCCGAGGCGTCGACGCGGCTGCCGCCCGACCCCGTATTCGGTCCGACGGATTTCCTGCCCGTTGCTTGTCCGGCGCCGAGCTGGCCCGGCGAGGCGGGCGTGTTCCGGTGTCGGCTTCCGCCGACGCCGGAGTTCGTTCGCGCGACCGCGCCCGTCGCGTCGCATCGCGTCGGGCAGGCGGTTCGCTGCACGGCATCGGAGCCGGACGTCGCGGCGCCCGACGCTTCCGGGCTCGCGTTGCGCGCCCTAGCCGGGAGCGCGATCCGCGTCCACGTCGCGTTCGGCCCCGACGGCGCCGCCGAGGCGGCCGTTCTGGACCGGCACGCGCTCCCGCCGGAGGAAGCCGCGAAGCTCGAGCGCCTTGCCATGACGGCGCGCGGTCCGGCCGGCTCCGCCTGCCAGCTCGTCTTCCACGTCCCCGAATAGCGGAAAATGCCCTCTTGCCGGGTGCGGGGTCATGGGCTATACTATTTCCCCTTTTCCAAATCAGCCGCCCGCAGGGGCAGAGGTCCGCACCCGTGAACAAGCAGTCGAACTACTCCGTGGCCGTCGCAGGCGCCACCGGCGCCGTCGGCGTCGAAATGGTCCAGGTCCTCGAACAGCGCAACTTCCCCGTCGGGAAGCTGAAGTTGCTCGCGTCGTCGCGCTCCGTCGGCAAGACGATGAAGTTCCGCGGGGCGGACATCGCCGTCGAGGAGCTGCGCCAGGATTCGTTCAAGGGCGTCGACATCGCGCTCTTCAGCGCCGGCGCTTCGATCTCCCGCGAATTCCGGAAGAGCGTCGTGGACGCCGGCGCGGTGATGATCGACAATTCCAGCGCCTTCCGCATGGAGGCGGACGTGCCGCTCGTCGTCCCCGAGGTGAATCCCGAGGACGTGGCGAAGCACCACGGCGTGATCGCCAACCCGAACTGCTCGACGATCATCATGCTGGTGGCCGTGGCGCCGCTGCACCGCGCGTTCGGCCTCAAGCGCCTTGTCGCCTCGACCTATCAGGCCACCAGCGGCGCCGGCGCCAAGGGCATGGACGAGATGATCGTGCAGACCCGCCAGGTGCTGGACGGCGAGCCGATCGCCCCGAGCGTCTTCGCCCACCGCATCGCCTTCAACCTCATTCCGCACATCGACGTCTTCCAGGAGAACGGCTACACGAAGGAGGAGCTCAAGATGCTCAACGAGAGCCGCAAGATGCTCCACTGCGACGATCTGATGGTCACCTGCACCTGCGTGCGCGTGCCCGTGATGCGCGCCCATTCCGAGTCTCTCAACCTGGAGTTCGCCGTTCCCGTCACCCCGGAGATGGCCCGCCGGGTGCTCGCCTCCGCTCCGGGGGTGAAGCTCGTGGACGATCCCGGCGCGAAGCGCTACCCGATGCCGGTGGACGCCTCCGGCCAGGGCGACGTCCTCGTCGGGCGAATTCGCCAGGACATTTCGCGCAACGACGGTCGGGGTCTCGACCTGTTCGTTGCCGGCGACCAGGTCCTGAAGGGCGCGGCGCTCAACGCCGTGCAGATCGCGGAGATCCTGGTCCGGTAGCCGGACCGCGGGGTATCCGGTGGCCGAAACCCTCAAAACCGTGCAGCGCGTGATGTCCGGCCACCCGGTCGTCGGCGCCGGGCTCTGGCATGTGCCCGCCGCGTGCGGCGCGGCGTATGCGCGCGAGGCCTGGTTCACCCCGGAGGATCTCGCCGAGTGTGAGGGCTTCACCCACGAGCGCCGCATCGCGGAGTGGCTCGCGGTGCGCATCGCCCTCAAGACGATCCTCGTCGATGACGGCCTTGCGGTCTCCCCCTTGCACGTCCACATCCGCAAGAACGGCCACGGCTCGCCCCATGTCGTCGTCTACAACCCCGACACCGGCGCCTATGCGCGCCTGCCCTGCTCGCTCGCCCACAAGGGGCCGCTCGTCATCGCCGCCTACTCGCGTCTTCCCGGCGTCCGCGTCGGCATCGATCTGGAACGCCGCACCTGGAAGCTGCCCTACCTGCGCCGCCGCTTCATCTCCGAGCACGACCGGATGCTCGAGAAGGACGACCAGGTCGGGGACTGCACCGTGCTCTGGACGTTCAAGGAGGCCGTCTCGAAGCTTCTCGGCGCCGGGATGGCCTACGGTTTCGCCAACATCCACTGCCGCGAGACGAGCGTCGGGACGTGCGAGTTGCGCGACGCGGGCGGCAACCACTACGCCGGCGCCTACGGCTGGTTCGGCAAGTACGCCCTGGCCCTCGTCACGGACGTCTACCATGGGCGGGAATCGGCGCCGAAGGCGAATTCGGGCCGCGCGGGCCGCCCCTGGTACGAGCGGATCGGTCGCGCCAGGCGTCTGCGCGAAATCCGCCGCATGCGTCGCGTGTCTGAGCAACTCGCAGCGATGAAGGCCCGCGGCGCGTCCGTCGCGGCGGCTTCGGTCTCCACCCGTGGGACCAGGCGCTGATCCCCCTCGACCCCCTAGGAGAAAAGCTGGTCATGGACACACGGCAGATCGCGGCCTTGACGGTCGCAGGGAGTGACAGCGGCGGCAACGCCGGCATCCAGGCGGACATCCGCGCCTTTCACGTCTTCGGGCTCCACGCCTGCACCGCGATCACGGCCCTTACCGCGCAAAACCCGTTCGGCGTGCGCGCCGTGATGACGCCCGATCCCGCCTTCGTCGTCCAGCAGCTCGACGCCGTGCTCGAGGAGTACGATATTGCCGCCGCCAAGACCGGCATGCTCGCCAGCGCCGGCATCGTCGCCGCCGTCGCCGACCGCCTCGGCCGGCACCGCGGTCTGCGGATCGTCGTCGATCCGGTCATGGTCGCCACGAGCGGCGCCAAGCTCCTCGAGGACGCCGCGATCGACGCCATGCGCGAGCGGATGCTGCCGCTGGCGGTCTTGACCACGCCCAATCTGCCCGAGGTCTCGGTGATTCTGGGCCGCGACGTGCGCACGAAGGCGGACATGGAGGCGGCGGCTCGCGACATCCACGCGCAGTTCGGCTGCGCGGTGCTCGTCAAGGGCGGCCATCATGCCGAGGATGCGGCGGCCGACGTGCTGGTGGACGGCGGGGAGCCGGTCTGGTTCTCGACGCCTGTTGTCGCCAATCCGCTCTCGACGCATGGCACCGGCTGTTCGCTCAGCGCCGCCATCGCCGCCTCGCTCGCCCGCGGGCGCAACCTGCGCGAAGCGGTGGGGGAGGGGAAGGCGTACGTCTACGATGCGATCCGCTGCGGCGTCCGGGTCGGGCTCCGCGCCACTGTCCTCGGCACGCCGGCGCCGCGGAGATGACACCGCCACGATTCGTAGGCGGCTCGGGCGGCGGATCTGCCTAGCCCAGCGTCTTGGTCTGGCCGAGGAGCGCCGGGGAGATGGCGAACCAGGTGCGCGGATGCATCAGGAAGAAGTGGCAGATGCGGCCGGACATCGCCTCGATCTCCTCTCGCAGAGCGGGATCCACGCCGTTCATGACGCCGACGAGCAGTTCCTTCGCGATGAAGGCGAAGGGCAGCACGCCTTTGACCGCGAGGTAGTCGGGCGGGAGCGTCTTCACGGCGTCCTGCGAGATTTCAAGGATTTCGAGGGGCGCCGGGGGCATCCGGCTGCGCTTCTGCATGGATTCGAAGCCGATGTCCGCCAGTTCGGGATGCTGCTCCTGGAGCAGTCCCAGGGCCGAGACGAGAGTCGGCTCGTTGAGGACGACGGGGTGGTCCATGAACACGTGGAGCATCTCCATGCAGACGTCTTTGGGCAGCACGCCGCCGTCCTTCCACTGCCAGACGATCTCCATCTCGGCCTTCGCGGCATCGCTCGTCCACGCCGGGATGCCGCCCGCCTGCCATGAAGGCTGGGGGGCCGTCTCGACCGGTTTCTCGGCGTCGTTGATGAACAGGTCGTTCTGGAGCGGTCCCTGGGCGCCTGCGCCGGCGGCGAGCGTGCCTTTGGCGACGATTTTTTCGGCCACCATCGCGGCGACGGACGCCTCGCGCGAGTCCGGGAAGGTTCGGAGCTTCTTGGCGATGAGCGCCGCGTGCTCCATGTCGCCCTCCTTGAGGAGGGTTTCCGAGAGCTTGACGAGGGCGGCGATCTCCTTGTCGCGATCGCCCGTCTGTTCGTAGGCGACGGAGAGGAACTCCAAGCCGGTGCGATCGCCCGGCATGGTCTGGAGCATCTTCTCGAAGAAGTCGATCGCCTCGAGGAGCTTGGCGTCGGGTTTCGGGCTCATGGTCGCGTCACCGCCACTACTCGTCGCGGTACGGTTTTTCCTTTTCGAACATGACGATGCGGCTCTTCATGCCGGCGGCCTTGACGGAGTCGCCGCGCTCGACGTAGAGGGCCATGGCTCGCTTGGCGGTCTCGGCCGCCTTGCGGAAGCCTCCCAGTTCCGCCTGCGCCACGGCGACGACGGCGAGGTAGTCCGGATCCTTGTCGCGGAACGCCGCGCTCGCCTGCTCGGCGAGTTTGAGGGCGAGCTTGCCGTCGCGCAGCTCCTTGTAGGGGGAGGAGGCGAGGATCCACGCCAGCGCCATCTGGCATTCCGGGCTCTTCGGGTTGGTGTTGTAGGTGTCGCGCGTCTGCTTGAGGACTTCGGCGGCGAGGGTCATGGCGCG
>CAYVJM010000016.1:0-17294 GCA_964451695.1 uncultured Lentisphaerales bacterium
CTCGCCGGGCTCGCCCTGCCCGCCGGCGGCCGCCTCGAAGGCGTCGGCAGCGCCGCCGCCGCGAACGCCGTCTTCCACGCGGCCCACCCCGGCGCGGAAGACGTCGCCGTCGTCGGCGACGCCCGACGAGGTCGGCTCTGGATCGCCGTTTTCCAAGCCAGATCGGCGCCCGCCCATGCGGCGGAGGACTTCATCGTCGTTCCCCACGCGGCCGTGGCGGAGTCCGTACCCTCCCACGCCGCCGTCATCACGCCCGATCTCGACCGGCTCGAGACGTTGCTCGCCGCCGCATTCCCGCCGGAGCGCGTCTTCGGCGTCGTTCCCACGGCCGAGGCCGTCGCGCGGCTCGCCCTCTCCGGCTCATCCGGCGCGCCTCTGCCCATCTATCTCCACCCCGCCGTCGCATGAACCACTCCTTGTTCATCCTGATCGCCGAGGCGCTCGTCGTCTATTGTCTGGTGCTGTGGGCCCATGCCCAGCGGGACGAATCGCTTAAGGCATGAAGACGGGCACGGCGCCCCGTCCGGCTACTTCTTCTTCCAGGAGCCGTCTGCGGACTGGACGTATTCACCGGCGCGCGCCTGGGCCGCAAGCTGGACCGCGCGGCGCTGGCCGACGACCGCGGCCGTGACGCCCTGCTTCTTGGCAATGGCCTCGTAGACCCGGGAGCGATCGGCGTTCTCCGCCTTGACCGTGGCGGCGTCGCCGCCGCCGAGATTGCCCGAGACGGCCGAGAGGAAGCCCTTGTTGTCCTCGCCGATCGTTCCGGCCTTCTTGAGTGCGTCGATGGCCGCCTTGCGGGCGATCATGGCGTTTTTGATCGCGTCCGCTTCGGAGGCGAACGCGTCTTCGTACGGCATGGCGGCGGCGGAGAGGATCAGGGCGGAGCAGAGGATCGTGAAGAGACGTTTCATGTCAGTTGCCCTCCTTGGCGGGGGGTTCGTTGGTTGCGGCGGCCGGGGCGGGATTCGCGGGGGCAGGCGCAACGGCCGGCGCCCGGTCGACGTCCCCGAAGAAGTCGTCGAGGGCTCGGTCCACCTTCAGGTTGATGTCCATCGTGATGTGGATGGGCTTGATCTCGTGGGTGGTCCGGATGCAGCCCGCGCCGAGCAGCGCGAGGGCCGCGGCGGAAATCAGGAGCGTTGAACGTCTTGTCTTCATGTCTGTCATGTCCTTCCGATGATCGGAAACATCGCTTTGACGCATGCCGCCGCCGATTTATTCATCGCCGCCGCCGCCGAGGGGCTTCGCGAGGGGCAGGGCGATGGAGATCAGCGCGTTGAGCGGGATGCGGAAATTGGTGTCGAGCACCAGCCCCTCGAATTTGCTCGCGTTGCGGGAGCGGACGATCTCGCCGCCGCTCACCGAGTAGTTGAGCTTGTTCGAGGGGCGGCCGTCCATCTCGAACTTCAACAGCAGATCTTCGCCTTCGCTGTTCAGCACGATCCGGATCCATTCGTACGTGAAGTTGCCCAGCGCGTCAAGAGCCAGCGAGGTCTGGATGGAAGCTCCGGCCATGTCGAGAACCCGCTGCGCGGGAAGCAGGCGGATTCGTCCGGTCTTGCCGGGCGCGGAGTGGAAGTAGCCGTCGCGCACGACGACCTTGCCGTCGCTGATGACCATCGGGATCGTGCCGCTGAGCTTGCCGCCCTCGGCGGGGTCGTCCCCGACAAACGAGCCGATTCCGAACTGATGGAGCAGATCCGCGAGGCGGAGCTGGTCCGCATGCAGCGTGATCCACGTGTTCTTGTTCGCGCGGGCGATGCGGGTCGATTCGGCGCGCACCTTGCCACCGCACCAGTCGAGGATCAGCTTGTCGAGGAACCACACCTGCGGCGATTGCATCCGGAAGACCGCCATCCCGGAATCCACCGAGAACTGCCCCGCCTTCAGGTTCTTGAACCCGAAGTATTGCGAATTGCTCGCGAGGCTGGGGAGATAGGGCATCTCGAAGGTGGCGCGGATGTCCGAGGCGGAGAGCCCCTGCGCGGGGTTGTCGAGCGTGCCCTCGCTGAAGCGCACTTTCAACGCGCCCTTCTGGTCGTCCGGCGCGGCATGCCATTCCGCCGACGCGGCGAGCTTCCCGCCGATCGCGTAGCCGGCGAGTTCGGGGACGAGAGCGTGAATGGGCGCCAGGTCCAGCGCCTGCTCGGGAAGGTCGAAGGCCACGTCGAAACTCGGCCCGGTTTCGGCGTCGAACGCCAAGCCGCCTCGCAGCGTCCCCGCCATCCCCAGCGCGCCGATGCGTCCGGCCACTGCGTAGCCGTGGGTCGGCGTCTGCTGGAGCGAAGCCTCGAATCGGGCGAGTTCCACCCCGCGGAAGACGGCCGCGGCCGCGGCCGAAACCGCCGATGTGACGGCGCCGGCGGCGTCGATCGCGTAACGTCCCGCGTAGGCGACCTCGCGAAGCGCCGATTCGGCCGAGGGCATGGCGATTTCGCCCGCGCCGCCCGACGCCGCGATGTCCAGGCGCCCCGCCTTCGTCGACACGGCGATGGCGTTGGTGATCCCGCCCGGCCCCGTCTCGGCGACGAGCCGCCCTTCCGCGTCGCGGATCGCGAGCCCGTCGAGCGCGAGGACCGCCCCGCCGGCGGCCTCGCCCGTGGCAGAGTCCCGCGTGCCCCGTGCTTCGAGGCGGAGCCCCTCGCAGGCCACCTCGAATCCCTCGGCCGCGACCCCGCCCGACCAGGGCGCCCCGCCCTCGCCGAAACCGACCGCGAAGTCGCAAGGCGAGGCGTGGAACACCAGGGCAAGCGGCGCGTTGGTGGCGATGGCGATGGCGAGCGTGCCGTCCAGCGATTGTTCCGCGAGGCTGGCCACGACGTTCGTCGCGTCGAGTGCGATCCGCACGCCGCCCACGTCCGCGGCCAGCCCGGTCAACGACGCGTCGACCCGGTCGCGGTTGCCGGCGGCCTTCAGGACCGGATGGAGGGCGAACGCGAGGCGCTCCGTCTCGGCCTTGGCATCCGCTTGGACCTCGATGGCGAAATGGGGGAGCGCGGCGCCGTCGAACGACGCCGTGGCTTGGGCGGTGACGTCGGCTGCGGCGCACCGCAGGGCATCGGGGAGCCGAGTGCGTAGCACTGCGGGGAGGCCGTCTGCGGCGATGCGGGCGCGCACCTGCGCGGAGATCGACTCGTCGGCGGGCGAGCAGCGGGCCGCCACGTCGATCGCGCTGGTGGAGAAGCGTAGGCGGAGGGAGGCGTCGATCGCATCCCAGCCCGCGTCGTTTTGGATCGCCGCCTCGGCCTTGACCGGGATGACGAGCGTCTCGCCGTCGATCTGGGCGACGATGTGGCCCGCGAGGCGAACGCGGTCGACCGTGACGGGCAGCTCGCGGAGGCGCTTCAACGAAAAGGCTCTGGAAGGCGCGGCTGAAGCCGCGGGCGGGGCGAAGAATTCCACGGCGGGAATGGCGACGACGCCGTTGGTGGCGACGACACGCAGAACCACGCCGCCGAGCGAGACGGCGTCGATGTGCCCGGCGAGGAGGGACTGTGGCCGGTAGGCGAGGGAGCAGGAAGCGACTTCGAGGGGCGGGCCTTCGGGACCACCATCGTCGAAGGCGATGGCGACGTCGCTGCGGAAGAGCCCGGCGTGGACGAGTCTGAACTCCGCCACGCCGCTGGCCATGAGGCCGTGCAGGATGCGGTTGACCTGGCCGGTGACGAAGGCGGGGAGGAAGACGACGACGGCGAGAGCACCCAGCGCGAGCGCGGCGACCCACCGCGCGAGACGTCCGCCTCTGCGAGTGCTGGTGGTTCGAGTTTTGCGTTTTCCGTCCATGCGGAAGGCGCTCCAATGGGGCGGCGCGGACGATTCCGCGGAGCCGGGGAGAGAAACGTCGTCCGCGACAGCCATGGCGTGGCCGCCGCGGACGAACGTCAGAAGCTTGCTTTGGACGGAAGGTAGCAGAACGGCGTTCGCTTCGTCAATTCGAAACAACGATTTCTTCCCTTCCTCGGCTCAGACGCCTGCGGAGAGAATCTGCGCCAGCGTATGCGTGTGTCCGGGTGGCAGGGTGATGGCGTCGTCACGGGCATTGGTGGCCTCGATGCACACCATCGAGGGGTACTCGTCGTCCCCGAAATCGGGCATGCGCTTGGCTTTTTCAATCCAGGGATTCCAGACGACAGTGGAGCGGCTGCCGCGCTTGGCGACGCGGATTTGGCGATTGAGGACGGCATCGCGGATCAGGCAGTCGGCGGTCGTGTCGGTGTAAACGCGGTCCGTTTCGGCGCTGAACGAAATCGCCGCTCCGGCGGGAGCCACCCCCAACCGCGTCAACGAATCGAAGTAGGACGTTTGCTCGAGTCCTTCGATCGCGATGCGCCTGACGTCTCCCACGGAGAAGTAGGTGTGGAGCGCCTGCGTGAGCACGAACGGCTGCGATCCCGTGTTGCGCGTGGTCAATTCGATCTGGAGATGCGTCCCCAGCACCACCCGCAACTTGAGCTCGAAGGCGTGGGGCCAGTATTTTCGCGTCCGTGCATCGTCCCGCAGGACGAGCCGGATTTCCGCCGCGTTGGCGTTGACATCGACGGCCTCCACATTCCAGAACATCAAACGGGCGAACCCGTGCGCGGGCAGCGCGGGATCGTCCGTGTTCGGCCCGAACCACGGCCAGCAAACCGGGATGCCGCCCCGGATCGGCTTCCCGGGAACATAGGACGACGCACGGCTGAGAAAAAGAACAGGGGCTTGGCCTGAAGGTTGGTAGGACAACACGTGTCCGCCATAAGGCGTGAGTTCCAGCTTTCCACGAGCATGAGTGACGGACAGTACCGGAAGGCCTCCCGGCCCTTCGCGGAATACGGCTTGGCCGGGGATTCCAAAACGCTGGTTGAGTTGAACGATATCAAGATCGGAAGTTTCCAAGGGCCACCTTGCCTTTCAGAGAGTGGATTGACACAAAACGTGAGCCGGATCGACTGGCTAAGCCTGTAACTTAAGGCATAACGCCTTTGTACACAAGACAAAAGGGGTTTTTTCTTTCTCGCGAGCCCCGCCTATGGTATGGTCTTATCTCATTTGAGGTCCACCAAGCGGAGCTTCAGCCATGGGCGGTTTTTTTGGAGTCGTTTCGAAGGAGAATTGCGCGTCGAACCTGTTCTACGGAACTGACTACCATTCGCATCTGGGCACGGTTCGCGGCGGCCTCGCCGTGTGGTCCAGCCGCGAGTTCCATCGGTCGATCCACGATATCTCCAACTCGCCTTTCCGTACGCGTTTCGAGACCGACTACGAGCGGTTCGGCAAGCTCAACGCGCATTCCGGCGTCGGCGTGATCAGCGACACGGACGACCAGCCGTTGCTCTTCCTCTCGCACCATGGGGCCTATGCGCTCGTGACCGTCGGCCTCGTCAAGAACATCCGCGAGATCGTCGAGGACATCCTCGCCCGCCACAAGGGGCAGTTCTCCGCCATGCAGTCGGGCGCCGTCACGCAGACCGAGGTTGTCGGGGCTCTGATCAATTCGCAAGATACGATCGAAGACGGCATCCGCCACGTCCAGGAGGTGATCCGCGGTTCCTGCTCCATCCTCCTGCTCAAGGAAGACGACGTCCTCTACGCCGCGCGCGACAAGTTCGGTCGCACGCCGGTCGCGATCGGGCGCGGCGCCGACGGACTCTGCGCGGCGACGGAATCCTGCTGCCTGCCCAACCTCGGCTTCGAGCCGCTCCGGGATCTCGGACCGGGGGAGGTCGTGCGGGTCACGGCGACGGGGATGGAGACCGTGGTCAAACCCGGCCGAGCCTCGCGGCTTTGCGCCTTCCTCTACGTCTACTACGGCTATCCCGCCTCCTCCTACAACGGGCGCAATGTCGAGCAGGTTCGCTACGCCTGCGGCGAACAACTCGCCGAGAGGTACCCGGCCGAGGCCGACATCGTCGCCGGCATCCCCGACTCCGGCGTCGGCCACGCCCTCGGCTTCGCCCACGCCTCCGGCATCTGCTATGCGCGCCCCTTCGTCAAATACACCCCGACTTGGCCTCGCAGCTTCATGCCGGCCAGCGAAGCGCAGCGCCGGATGATCGCGGACATGAAGCTGATCCCGATCCCCTCGATCATCGAAGGGCAGCGCATCGTCTTCTGCGACGACTCGATCGTCCGCGGCACCCAGCTCCGCAACCAGGCCGGCCGCATGCGCGACCTCAAGGCCAAGGAGGTGCACATCCGCATCGCCTGCCCGCCATTGCTCTACCCCTGCAATTTCATCAGCTTCTCGCGATCCCGCAGCGTGATGGACCTGATCACCCGCCGCGTCATCCACGATCTCGAGGGCGACAAGGCCCCCGTCCACCTCTATCGCGGTCCCGACGGCGAACGCTATCAGGCGATGCTCGCGCGCATCCGCGACTTCCTGCGCATCGACTCGCTCGCCTTCCAGCGCATCGAGGACCTCAAGAAGGCCATTGGGCTCCAGAACGTCTGCACGTACTGCTGGACCGGCGAAGATCCTTCGATGGCTCGCTCCTGCGCCCGCGGCTGCTCGCACTGCGCCGAGCCCTGCTCGTCGCGCATCGACGACTAGCGCGCCGCGGCCGGACCCGTCCCCATGACGCCCCCCGAGGACACCATCGACCGCGCGGAGGCGCCCGAGCCGGCCTCCGTCCTGCCCGTCCTCGCCCACAAGGCCGAGATCGCCGCCGCGATCCGCGACAACCCCGTCGTCATCGTCTGCGGCGAAACCGGCTCCGGCAAGACCACCCAGATTCCCCAGATCTGCCTCCAGACGGGGCGCGGCCGCCATGGCATGATCGCCTGCACCCAGCCGCGGCGCATCGCCGCCGTCACCGTCGCCGAACGCGTCGCCCAGGAGATGGGCGCTGCGGGTCGCCTCGTCGGCTGGCAGCACCGCTTCGCCCGCAACACGACGCGCGACACGAAGATCAAGTTCATGACCGACGGCATCCTGCTCGCCGAACTGCGCGACAACCCGATGCTGCCGCAGTACGACACGATTATGGTCGACGAGGCGCACGAGCGCACCCTCAACATCGACTTCATCCTCGGCTGCCTGAAGAAAATCCTTCCGCGCCGCCCCGACCTCAAGGTCGTCGTCTCCTCCGCCACGCTCGAAACGGCGCGCTTCTCCGCCTTCTTCGGCGGTGCCCCCGTCGTCACGATCCCCGGCCGCACTTTCCCCGTCGACGTGCGCCACCGCGAACTCGACGAAGACGCCGATCTTGCGCAGGGCGTCGCCGACGCCGCGCTCGGCGCCCTCTCGGAAATGCCCGAGGGCGATCTGCTCGTCTTCCTCCCCGGCGAGCGCGACATCCGCGCCGCGAGCGACGTCCTGCGCGAACGCGTCCCGTCCGGCGTCCTCGTGATCCCGCTCATGGCGAGCCTCCCGCCCGGCGAGCAGCGCCGCGCCTTCCAGACCATCCCCGGCACGCGCCGAATCGTCGTCTCGACGAACGTCGCCGAGACGTCCGTCACGATCCCCGGCGTGCGCTGCGTGATCGACTCCGGCCTCGCGCGCATCAGCCGCTACAACGCCCGTGCTCGCGTCAAGCGCCTCCACATCGAGCCCATTTCGCAGGCCTCCGCGGAGCAGCGCAAGGGGCGCTGCGGCCGCATCGGCCCCGGCCTCTGCATCCGGCTCTACGCCGAGGACGACCTCAAGCGCCGGCCCGAGTACACGGAGCCGGAGATCCGCCGCACGTCCCTCGCCGGGCTCATCCTCTCCATGCTCGACTGGCGGCTGGGCGACATCGCCGAATTCCCCTTCATCCAGCCGCCCGCCGCCGCCAGCGTCCGCGAAGGCCACAAGGAGCTGCTCGAGCTGGGCGCGATCACCGAAAATGCGTCGCCCGCATCCCGCTTCGCCATCACCCCGCTGGGTCGCCAGATCGTGCGCTTCCCGCTCGAACCGCGCCTCGCGCGCATCCTCCTCGCCGCCGAACGCGAACGCTGCGTCCGCGACGCCCTTGTCGTCGTCTCCGCCCTCGCCTGCGAGGATCCGCTCGTGCGCCCCGCCGACAAGCTCGAGGCGTCCGCCAAGCTGCACGCGAAGTTCAAGACCGAAAAATCCGACTTCGCCGGCATCGTCCTGCTCTGGCGCTTCTTCCACGACCCCGCGAAGCCGCTTTCCCGCTCCGCCGCCCGCCGCCGCTGCCTCGATCACTGCGTCTCCTACCGCCGGCTCTGCGAATGGGAGGACGTCCGCGACCAGCTCGAAGGCCAGCTCCGCGCCGAAAAGGTGGACGTCCAGTCGGAGGCGGACTCCGACGCCCCGCTCCACCGGGCCCTGCTCGCCGGCATGCTCTCCGGCATCGGCACGTGGGATCCCGATGCGCGCGACTACAAGGGCGGCAACGGCCTGCGCTTCTCCATCTTCCCCGGCTCCGGCCTCTACAAGACCTCGCCTCAGTGGGTCGTCTGCGCGGAACTCGTCGACACCTCGCGGCTCTACGCCCGCCGTGTCGCCGTCATCGACCCCGCCTGGATCGAGCCCATCGCCCGCCACGTCTGCCGCTACCACTACCATGCCGAGTCCTGGGACGCCAAGTTCGGCACTGCCCGCGCGCTGCGCACCGTCCTCCTCCACGGCCTCGTCGTCTCCGAAGGCGTTCGCGCCGACATCTCGCGCATCGAGCCGAAGTTGGCCCGCGCGCTCTTCATTCGCCACGGCCTCGTCGGCGGAGAATTCCCCAAGCCCGTCCCCGCCGTCGTCAAGGACAACCTCGACTTCATGGGCCGCCGCATGGCCGCCATGCACAAGACGCGCATCGCCGACCCCGAGGCCGACCTCGAGATGTTCATCGCGCGCTACGAGCAGATCCTGCCGCCGACCTGCGTCAACGTTCCCGCCCTGCGCAACTGGCTCGCCCACGCGCCGAGCACCGAGACCGCCGCCTTGCGCTTCACGGACGCCGACTTCGAGACGCCGCCGGACGACGCGGCCGGCTTCCCCGACCAGGCGGTGATCGGCGGCCGGCGCATGCCGCTCGTCTATCGCCACGATCTGCGCGCCGACGACGACGGCATCACCTGCACGGTGCGCATCCGCGACATCCCGCTGCTGCGCCTCTGGCTCTCCGACTGGCTCGTGCCGGGCGCCGTGGCGGACAAGGTCGCCGCGATGCTGCGGATGCTCACGAACGCCGAAGTCGCCGCGATCGCCAAGGCCCTCGGCGGCGATCTTCGCGCGCGCGACGTTCCGGGCATTGCCGCGCGCTGCCTCGAAACCATGGATCCCCACGTGCCGCTGGCCGTCTCGCTGGCCCGCGTCCTCGCCCGCGAAGCGCGCATCGGCTATCCGGCCTCGACCTGGGCCGAGGCGCAGATGCCGCCCCACCTGCGCATCCGCTGGCGCGTCGTCGACGACGCGCGCCAGGAGGCGTTCGTCTCGCGCGTCAAGCAGGAGGTGTTCGACTTCCACCGCGAACTCGCGGCGCTCGCGCCGGACGTGGCGCAGTCCCGGGAGCCGCCCGTGTTCGGGCCGTCCGGCTTCCGCGAAGTCGCAGGCATCCACGCGTTTGCCTTCCCCGATCTCCCCGACGAAATCCAGATCGGCCACGCCGGCGGACCGCTCGTCGCCTATCCCGCGCTCCAGGACGACGGGGACGCCGTCGCCGCGCGTCTTTTCCCCGTGCGCGAGGCCGCGGCCGCCGCGCATCGCGCCGGCGTCCTCAAGCTCGTCGCCCTCGTCGAAGGTCCGCGCCTGCGTCGCGGGGGCGGAGTCCGCACCCTGCCACGGCGGGCGGGGACGGCGCAGAAGGGCTTCGGCTCGCTGGGCGACGCGCTTGCTGCGGCGCCCGCGGCGCGGGCCGGCTCGCGCCTGCCCGCGCAGGCGAATCTCGCGGACGATCTCTTCCACGGCGCGTTGCGTGCGGTGTTCCTGGACGGCGCCGAGCCGCCGCCGCGCACGGCGGAGGCGCTGACGCGTCTCGTCGCGGCGCGCAGTGGGGGTTTCGCGGCGCTCCACGACCAGCTTGGGCGGCTCGTCGCGGCGATCCTCGCCTCCGCCGAGGACTGCCTGCGCGAACTCGAGCACGCGCCCAAGCTCCCCGACGCGAGCGCGGCGGACATCGCCGAGCAGATCGGCTGGCTTGTCTTCCCCGGCTTTGCGCGCGACGTGCCGTTCAAGCGCCTGCTGGAGTACCCGCGCTACCTCGCCGCGGTGCTGGTGCGCATCGAACGCGGCAACCTCGATCCCGCGAAGGAAATGAAGAAGCTCGAGTCGGTGCGGCCGATCTGGGCGCGGCACACGGCGTTCGCCCGGACCGCGGCGGACGCGCCGCCCTTCGACGCGGACGCGCTCGACGAGCATCGCTGGCTCGTCGAGGAGCTGCGCGTGTCCGTCTGGGCGCAGGAACTGCGCACGCCGGCCCCCGTCTCGCCGCAGCGCCTGGACAAGCTCTGGGAGCGGGTGTCGCCGGGGCGCCGACTGGGCTAGTCCGAGTCGGCGTGGGGATCGTCGCCGCCGTGTTCATGGACGTGCGGGGGCGGGACGATCGCGGGGTTGCGGGCGACGCGCTGGCGGACGGCCTCGTAGAGCAGGATCGTCGTGGCGGAGGCGACGTTGAGCGAGTCGCACTGCCCGAGCATCGGGATGCGCACGGGCTGGATGGCGTCGGACTTCAGCCAGGCGTCGCTGAGGCCGTACTGCTCGGCGCCGACGACGATGGCGGTGCAGCCGGCGAGATCGAAGTCCGTGTAGAGCGCCGCGGCGTGGGGCGTGGCGGCGAGGATGCGGAAGCCGCGTTCGTGGAGGAAGGCGATGGTCTCGGCCGAGGTTGCAACAGCCACGGGGACGGAGAAGAGGGTGCCAATGCTGGCGCGGACGACATTGGGGTTCTGGATGTCGGTGCACGGGTCGCAGACGATGACGGCGGCGGCGCCGGCGGAGTCGGCGGAGCGCAGGATGGTGCCGAGGTTGCCTGGCTTTTCGATGGCCTCGGCGACGATGACGAGGGCGTCGGGCGGCAGGACGAGGTCGGCGAGCGTCCGGTGGATCTGCGGGCCGATGGCGATCAGGCCGTCGGGCCGGTCGCGAGCGGAGATTTTCTCGAATGCGGGCGGCGTGCAGACGAGGTGGTCGGCGCCGGCTTCGACGCACCGCGCGACGAGGAGGTCTTCGTGGCCGCCCATGTAGAGGGCGGGGCAGGTGACGATCCGCCAGGGCCGGTAGTCGTTGTCGAGGGCGCGTTTGATTTCGCGGTAGCCTTCGACGAGGAGGGCGCCGGCTTCGTCGCGGTGGGAGCGCTGGCGGAGCTTGGCGATTTCCTTGATCTTTGGATTGGACGGGCTGGTGATCTCGATCGGAGGGCGTGGCGGTGTCATTTTGCGCCTTTATCAACGTGTGCGCATAAGGTATACTAGGCGGCCAACACTGTCAAGGAAGGACCATGATGATCGTCAGGGCAATGGCATGGGCGGCGGCGGCATTCGCGCTGGTGATATCGGCGGCGGGCGCGGAGTCGTCGGCGGCGGGGCGCGAAGGCATCGCGGATCCCCTGGAGGGCGTCGTCGACGGCGTCGCGGCGTTTGTGAACGAGGAGGCGGTGACGATCCGCGACGTGATGCTGGGCGTTCCGGCGCAGCTCAAGGCGATGTCCGAGACGCCCGGATTTCGGGAGAAGAGCCGGCGCGAGGCGTTCACCGAAGCCTATGCCGCTTCGCTGGAGGCCGGTATCGAGCGGCATCTCGTGCTCCAGGCCTATCGTGCCGGCGAGCAGCGGATTCCGGAAAAGGCCATCGCCCAGTTCCTCCACGAGATGATCGAAACCCGCTACAACGGGAGCGTGGCGGATCTGCAGGAGGATCTCGCCAAGTCGCGGATGACCTATGACGACTGGAAGAAGCTGATGGAGGAGAACATCGTCCTGCGCTCGATGCGCCAGACCTACGTCGGAGGCAACGTCCACGTCTCGCCCAATGCGATCGCCGCCGAGTACGCGGCGCGCAAGGACAAGCTTCGCACACCGGAGCGCGTCAACGTCTTCGCCTTTGCGCTCGAGGACGACGCGAACTTCGAAGCTGGCTACGCCGCGTTCACCAACCGCCTCGCGGCCGGCGAAGCGTTCGAAAAGCTCGCGCGCGAAAGCTCCGTGGATGCGATGGCGGACGCGGGGGGCGACTACGGTTTCATCGAGCCGGCGGCCGTGCTTGCTCCCGCGCTGGCCGAGGCCGTCGCGGCGCTCAAGGACGGCGCGGTCTCGCCGCCCGTCGCGCTCGGGAGCAAGCGCTACGTCCTCTATCGCAAGGCCACGGAGCCCGCGAAGGCGCTGACGTTGCGCGACGTGCGCGAGCAGATCGAGGCGGAACTGCACGCGCGGGAGGCCGATCGGCTCTACGCGAGCTGGATCGCGCGGCTCCGCGCCGCGGCCGTCGTCCGCACCTTCGATCCGCTCCGCTGAACGGAGGGCGCTTCCGATGAATCTGACGAGCCCCCGGGAGGTGGTGGCGCTGCTGGAGGCCTCCGGCATCCGCCCCAACAAGGTCCTGGGCCAGAACTTTCTCATCGATCGCAACATTCTCGACGCGATCGTCGCCGCGGCCGAACTGTCTCCCGGCGACGTCGTGGTCGAGGTCGGACCGGGGCTCGGCGTGCTCACCGAGGCGCTGCTTGCGGCTTGCGCCCGCGTCGTCGCCGTTGAGAAAGACGTGGGACTGCACCGCGTCCTCGCCGCGCGCTGGGGCGGCGAACCGAGACTCGAGCTCATCCATGCGGACGCTCTCGACGTCGATATTCCGGGTTTCTTCGCCGCCGGAGCGACACGCCTCGTCTCGAACCTCCCCTACGCCGTCGGCGCGCGCATCGTCGTGGACGTCGCGACGTGCGAAGCGGCGCCGCCGGTCATGGTCGTGCTGCTCCAGAAAGAGGTCGCCGAGCGTTTCGCGGCCGCGCCGGGTTCCGCCGACATGGGCGCAGCGAGCGTGTGGCTGCAGCAGCGCTACGACATTTCCATCGTCAAGACCGTCAAGCCTTCGTGCTTCCATCCGCGCCCGGAGGTGACCTCTGCCGTCATCAAACTCCGGCGCCACGACCGCCATCCTCTCGACGCCACCGCCCGCGCCGCGCTTCAGGCGCTCACGAAAGCGGCGTTTCTCCACCGCCGCAAGCAGCTCGCCGCCGCCCTGCGCGACGCCCCCGGCGGATTGGCGCGGGATGCCGCGTTCACGCGGCGGGCGCTGGCCGCCTGCGGCGCTCCCGAGACGGCGCGCCCCGAGGCGCTTTCCGTCGAGCAGTGGATCGCCCTTTCGGCGCACTGGCGCGTCGATTCCTGAACCCGCGCACCCCAGTAATAGTGAGAAGTGAGTAGTTCCGGCTGGGGAACCCCCAGACCCCATTGTTCTTGCCGGGACCTGGGGCAGAGCCCCAGCGAAAACCCCTCACTTCTCACTACGCTCCACTCACTCAGGTCCATCCGGGGCCTGGGGCAGAGCCCCAGCGGAAACGACTCACCACACTCTACTCACTACTCACTCGCTGCGCCCAGTCCCTTGGGCGCAGGTTACGCAAAAAAGGCGGACCCTTTCGGATCCGCCTTTTTCTTGCGCTTGTGTGCGCCGCTGGACTAGTTCGTCTTGCGGCCGGCGGTGCCGACCTTGCTTTCGCGGGCCTTCTCGTGCGGGCGGAGGGAGCGGCAGACGGCGCCGGCCTTCCACATCTCGCTGTTGGCCATCGCGTCGAGCTGGGCGTCGAGCTTCTGCTTGTAGTCGGGCGTGCCGCAGTCGCGGAGCACTTCCTTGCACTCCTGGCCGGTGACGACGGACTTGTAGAGCTTCTTGAAGACGGGCAGGTTCGCCGCCTTGAAGATCGGCCGCCATTTGAGGGCGCCGTGCTGGGCCGTGGCCGAGCAGTTCTTGTACATCCAGTCCATGCCGTTCTCGTCGACCAGGCGGATGAGGCTCTGGGTGAGCTCCTCGACCGTCTCGTTGAACGCCTCGCTCGGCTCGTGGCCGTTGGCGCGGAGCGTCTCGTACTGCGCCTCCATCATGCCGGCCAGCGCGCCCATGAGGACGCCGCGCTCGCCGACGAGGTCGGAGGAGACCTCCTTCTTGAAGGTGGTCGGGAAGAGGAAGCCGGAGCCGACGGCGATGCCGACGGCCTTGCAGCGCTCTTCAGCGCGGCCGGTGGCGTCCTGGAACACGGCGAAGCTGGAGTTGATGCCCGCGCCGCTGAGGAAGTTGCGGCGGACGTTCAGGCCCGAGCCCTTGGGCGCGACGAGGATCACGTCGACGTCCTTAGGAGGGACGATGCCGGTCTGCTTGCAGTACTCGATCGAGAAGCCGTGGGAGAAGTAGAGGGCCTTGCCCTTCTTGAGGAACTTCTTCACCGTCGGCCAGATGATGCGCTGCGCGGCGTCCGTGACGAGCATCTGGATGATCGTGCCCTTGTCGCAGGCCTCCTCGATCTCGAAGAGCGTCTTGCCGGGAACCCAGCCGTCCTTGACCGCGCGGTCCCAGTCCTTCTTGAACTGCTTGGACTGGCCGACGATCACGTTGAAGCCGTTGTCGCGCATGTTGAGCGCCTGGGCCGGCCCCTGCACGCCGTAGCCGATGACGGCGACCGCTTCCTTCTTGAGGACCTTGCGCGCCTTGGCGAGCGAAAACTCCTTGCGCGTGACAACCTGTTCCTTGACTCCGCCGAAATCCATGATGGCCATAACCGATGTGCTCCTTGTTGAGTTGCGAAAATGGTTGCCTCACCAGGATTTGAACCTAGACAAACTGATCCAGAGTCAGTTGTGCTACCATTACACCATGAGGCATACGCGAGTTCGGAAGTATAGAACATCGGCGTCGAAAATTGCAACCCCTTTTTTCGCCTCGATTCCACCTCGATTCCACGCGGGTGCTTTTGAATGTGAATGATTCACATTTTTCTGTTACCAAGAAACATCGATTCTGGTATGATGCCGGCCCAATCAACAACCAGTGGCGGACATTCGAGAGGACATCACGATGAAGACGAAGGCGGTGCGGCTCTACGGCAAAAACGATCTGCGGCTCGAGGCATTCGAACTGCCCCGGATCCGTCGCGACGAGATTCTGGCGAAGGTGGTGTCGGACAGCATCTGCATGTCCTCCTACAAGGCGGCCCAGCAGGGCGCCGACCACAAGCGCGTCCCCAAGGACGTCGCCACCCATCCGGTCATCATCGGCCATGAGTTCTGCGGCGAGCTCGTCGAGGTCGGCGCGAAGTGGGCGGACCAGTTCAAGGTCGGCGACAAGTTCGCCATCCAGCCCGCGATCAACCACCCGGACAACGTCTACGCCGCCCCCGGCTATTCCTTCCCGCACATCGGCGGGGCGGCGACCTACATCGTCATTCCGGCGAAGGTCATGGAGCGCGGCTGCCTCCTGCCCTACACGGGCGAGGCGTTCTACTTCGGCTCCCTCGGCGAGCCCATGTCCTGCATCGTCGGCGGCTTCAACGTCAACTACCACTACGTGAAGCCCGGCAGCTACGAGCACGCGATGGGCATCGTCGCGGGCGGCAACATGGCGCTGCTTGCCGGCGTCGGCCCGATGGGTCTCGGCGCGATCGACTTCGCCCTGCACGGGCCGCGTCAGCCGGGGCGCCTCGTCGTCACCGACATCGATCCCGCCCGCCTCGCCCGCGCCGCCTCCATCTACACGGTCGAGGAGGCGAAGCGATGCGGCGTCGAACTCGTCTACCTCAACACGTCCGGCGTCGCGGACGTCGTGGCCGAGCTGATGAAGCTCTCCGGCGGCAAGGGCTACAACGACGTGTACGTCTTCGCCCCGGTTCCGGCCGTGGTCGAGCAGGGCGACGCCATCCTCGGCTACGACGGCTGCCTGAACTTCTTCGCGGGTCCGACGGATCCGGCCTTCGGCGCGAAGTTCAACTTCTACAACGTCCACTACAACCTCACGCACGTCGCCGGCAACAGCGGCGGAACGACGGAGGATCTCATCGAGGCGCTCGGCGTCATGGCGACCGGCAAGGTCAACCCTTCGGCGATGATCACCCATGTGGGCGGCCTCGACAGCGTGATCGAGACGACGCTGAACCTGCCGAAGATCCCCGGCGGGAAGAAGCTCGTCTACACGCAGATCGCGATGCCGCTCACGGCGATCGCGGACTTCGGGAAGCTGGGCGAGACCAACGCGGTCTTCGCCGGTCTGGCGAAAATCGTCGCCGCGAACAACAACCTCTGGTGCGCCGAGGCCGAGAGGTTCCTGCTCGCCAACGCCGTCGGCATCTAGCGGCGGCGGTCGCGGAGGGGCCTCAGGCCCCTTCCACGGCGCGCTTGAGCAGGTCTTTGATGAAGACCAGCTCGAAGGGCTTGGTCAACGTCGCCAGAATCTCGCCCGAGGCGGCGAGATCGGCGACCATCGCGTCCGACGCCTCGCCGCTGATCACGATCAGCGGGCGATTCTTGGCCTTGTCCTTGACTTCCCGGATCCAGTCCCCGGCTTCGACGGGGCCGTCGGGAAGGTAGATGTCCGAGACGATGACGTCCATGCGCGGATCGTCCTGTTCGAGGAGCCTCCGCCCTTCTTTGCAGGTCGCGGCGCAGAAGGGGGTGTAGCCAAACAAGGCCACGAGCCGCATCAGGTAGTTGCGGACGTCGTCGTCGTCGTCGATGATCAGGATTGTCGCCATGTTGTCATGTCCCAGTTCATTCTTGCGGAACAAATCGTATGGCGGCCATTCTAGCGGGAGCTTGGCGCCAGATCAAGCCAAACCCGTCGGCTTTTTTCGCAGGGGGTGCGCGTCAACATAGTCGCCGCACACCTAGGGTGCAGGAGCCAGGGTTCAGGCTTGATTCCCAAGGCGTTACGAAGATAGTCGGCTGAAAATGGTGTACTTGAAATCAATGGAAGTCCATTGTCTCGAACAAGTAATCCTAACTTCTTGGTGTGCAACACCTGAACCCTGAACCCCGAACCCTGACTCCCTCTGCGAGTCAATGATCTTGACTCGCACCCTTCCGCAGGCAGCGCAGGACGAGGCGTCGGAAGATCGAGGACTCGTCCTTCATGTACTTCGAGCCCCGCGTGATTTTGCAGAGGCTCAGGCCGAGATCCCGGGCGATGGCGCGCTGGGGCGTGCCGGCGAGGAGCTGCTTCATCAAGTGCCAGCGCAGCGCGATGTCGCGGCATTCGGAGGGCGTGCAGAGCTCGGCGAGAAAGTGCCGCACGTCCTCCGCCGACTTGAGGGAGGCGAAGGCCGCGGCGACTTCGGCCATGCTTGTCTCGTCGATTTCGGACGTTTTGCGTTCCATGAGCCCTCCGATCCTGGGCGACGCCTAGGCGAGCATGCGGTAGAGGATGCCGGCCGCGACGGCCGATCCGATCACGCCGGAGAC
>CAYVJM010000017.1:0-17072 GCA_964451695.1 uncultured Lentisphaerales bacterium
GCTCGGACCTTCTGTTGAGCTTGCGCAACCGACTGCTCCGAGATGTCGACCGAGATGATCGATGCCCCGGGGCTGTTCATCGCCAGCGTGACCGTTTGCGCGCCGACTCCGCATCCCGCCTCCAGGACGCGGCTTCCCTCGGAATAGGCCGTATCGGAATGCAGCAGGTCGACCAAGGTCGTCGCCTGATCCTGCAAGCGAATGTCCTCCCTCGGATTGTATCCGTGAACGTAGGCGTGTGTCTTGTCAGTCATTGTCATCGCTTTCACCGACGCGTCCCGTCTCATCCTTGTTGGAAATGCAAAGTCTGGCATAATGGCTCTGGCGAGGCAAGACGGAAACGGAACGAGCCCAGCGCGCCGCTCGTCTGGGAAGACGCAATCAGATTTCCTCCGCCAGCATGCTTGCAGACCGCGTCCAAGCGACGAGATCCTTTTCACAACCGCCAGATTCTGCTAGTGTTCCCGGCTGCCATGACCCAAGCAACTCGATAAACGCATGAAACCCGATTTCTCCCCCGTCGCGTCATTCATAGAGGAAACCGTCCTAGGCGCCCATGGCGTCCCCGGCTGCGACATCCTCGTTCAGAAGGACCACAAAGTCCTCTTCCGGCACACGTGCGGCCTCGCGGATCGCGAGAGCGGCACCCCCTTGGCTAAGGATCAGCTCTACCAGCTCTACTCCTGCACGAAGCCCGTCACGGTGACGGCCGCCATCCGGCTGGTGGAGGAGGGTCGGCTTGAACTGGACGCGCCCGTCGGCGACTACCTCCCGGCATTCAAGGACGTCCATCTCCTCCGGAACGGCGTGCGCGTGCCGCCCGCCAAGGCCCCGACCGTCCGCAACCTCTTCACGATGACGGCGGGATTCGACTACGACCTCCATGCGCCTGCCACCGACGAACTCCTGCGCAGGAATCCGCATGCGACGACGCGCGAGGTCGTCGACTCCTTCGCGGCGAAACCCCTCGGCTTCGAGCCGGGCGACCGCTTCCAGTACAGCCTCTGCCACGACATTCTCGCGGCAGTCGTCGAGGAGGTCGCCGGCATGCGCTTTTCGGATTATCTCGACCACATGATGTTCAAGCCACTCGGCATGGCGGATTCCGGGTTCAAGACCTCCCCCGGGATTCACGCCCGTCTGGCCGCGCAATACCTGTGGAAGGACGGGAAGATGGTCCTGACCGACGGGACGAACGCCTACCGGCGCTCCGACCGGTGGGACAGCGGCGGCGCGGGGCTGGTCTCCTCCGTGGCCGACTACGCGGCGTTCGCGGACGCGCTCGCCTGCAGAGGCGACGCGGCAAACGGCTATCGGCTGCTCAAGCCGGAAACGGTGCGGTTGCTCCGCACCGAGCAACTCTCCGCCTGCGCGATGAATCCCGCGTTCTCCTGCGCTGCGGGCCCGGGGTACGGATACGGACTCGGCGTGCGGACGCGCATCGATCAGAAGGAAGGCCAGAAAAGCCCCATCGGAGAATTCGGCTGGGATGGCGCCTCGGGGTTCTACACGCTGATGGATCCCGTGAACCGCCTCTCCATCGTCGTCGGCATGCAGGTCCTGAACTGGCCCGCCTGCATCGGTTCCGCTCACGCCGTGCTCCGCGACCTGGTCTACACCGCGTTGTTCGACGCCTGAGCGCCCGCTCCTGCCACCGCGTCCACCTCGGGTCTTCCGAAGTCCCATTTCCTTATGTCACAACCGGAGCGCCAAAAAGCCTCCGCCGCTCCCGAGGTCGGGAACGGATCCGTGGACGCAAACGGATGTGGCGGCTATCGCGCGAGATGCACGACGGTCTCGAAGTGCGCCGTGCGCGGGAACATGTCGAAGAGCTTGACCGACTTCACGGCGTATGCGCCGCCCTGCGTCAGAATCGCCAAGTCGCGCGCCAGCGTGTCCGGCGAGCAAGAGACATAGACGAGGTTCTCCACGGGGTGCGCCAGCAGCGCCGCCGCCACCTCCGGCTCGAGACCGGCTCGCGGCGGGTCGACCACGGCCATCGTCCGCGTCGGCTCCATCTGTCCCAGGACGCGATCCGCCACCTGCGCAATATACTCGCAATAGAAGCGCGCCGGAAGCCCGAGCCGCTTCGCGTTCTCGATGGCCGCCCGCAGCGCCGTCCGAGCGGAGTCGAACCCCGTGACGTGGCGGATTTTCCGCATCGAGGCCGACAGGCCGAAGACGCCAACACCGCAGTACAGATCCACGAATTCATGGGGATTGCACGATTCCGCCAGCGCGGTGACGTGCTCCACCAGGCCCGCCCCCACTTCGGGGTTCATCTGGAAGAACGCCCGAACCGGTACGATCAGCTTGCCCACCACCGGAGACGCCTCGGTCAGCGCCGGCATGTCCTGCACCCCGCGGCCGCTCGGATCGGCTTCGGGAACGACAACCGCGCCGTCCGTCTCGGTCCAGCGCAATGCCACTTGGCCGTCCTCGCCGATGTACGACCAGAAGCCGGGATCCGCGCGGATTTCAGCCAGCAGGCGGTTGATCGGCTCGCGCGCCAGCGGGCATTCCGGAATGTCCACGATCGACACGTTGTCGTCGCCGACGTAGCCGAGGACGCGTCGCCCCTTCGCGTCGCGCCCCGCGTGCAGGACGATCTTGTTGCGATAGTGCAGCGGCAGCGGCGAGACGAACGGCGACAGCAGCAGGGATGCCGCATTCTCCAGCTTCGCCTGCCGCATCAGGAACGAAAGAAGCTGGTCCTGCTTGTAGCGCAGCTCCGCTTCGCGCGTGACGTGATCGTAGACACATCCCGGCACCTGCACTTCGCCAGAAGCCGTCGCAAGGCGGCAGTCCGGATGCGGCAGACGGTCCGGCGAGGGATTCTCAATCGAGACGACCACCGCCTCCTTGAAGGATTTCTTCTCGCGCACGACCTCGGCGACGACGGTCTCGCCCGGGCACGTTCCCGGGACGAAGACGACGCATCCGTCCGCGCGCCCGATGCCCGGGCCGCGATAGGCGATGGAATCGATGGTGAGGGTGAGGAACATAGTGAGTAGTGGGTAGAGCGTAGTGAGTAGTTGTGGATGGGGACACCCCATACCCCGTTGATTTTCTATGGGGGTGAATAGAACAAAGTGAAAACTACGGTTAGTCTGGGTTGTCCTCTTTGAGCGTCTTCGTGGTGGCGGTCAGCATTTTACGGATGACCACGCAATCATCCATGATTCCATCGAATTCAGCATCGGACAAGAACTGAAACTACTCACTACGCTCTACTCACCACTCACTACTCTTTCGAAACGCCCTAGCGTTTCGAAAGAGTATTTCTCTCGTACGCCTTGCACGCCTCGAGCCACGCGCGGCCGACGCCGGCGCCGGAACGCTCGCAGACTTCGTCCCACACGGCGCCGAACGGCAGCAGGCGGAACTCCTCCTGCAGCGCGAGCCGCGATGTGTAGTCGCCAGCGTTCTCCGCCTCGCGAAGCTGGGCGAACGGCGTGAGCTTGGCCATGAGCAGCGCCTTGCGCATGTTGCGCGCACCGATCGTCCAAGCCGCCACGCGGTTGATGCTCGCGTCGAAGTAGTCGAGCCCGATGCGCACGCGCTTCTCGAAACCATTCCACACAATCTCCTGCGCGATCGCCTTCAGCTCGTCGTCGAGGATGACGACATGGTCGCTGTCCCAGCGCACAGGACGGCTGACGTGCAGGGCGATCTCGGGCAGGAAGAGCAGCGCGGCGCTGACCTTGTCGGAAATCACCTCGGTGGGATGAAAATGGCCGGCGTCGAGGCAGATCAGCTTGTTGCGGCTCACCGCGTAGCCCATGTAGAACTCGTTGGAACCGGCGGTGAAGCTCTCGCAGCCAACGCCGAAGAGCTTGCTCTCGACGGCGTCCACCGTGAGCTTCGCGTTGTACGTCTTCTCGAACATGCGGTCGAGGGAGTCGGCCAGGCGCTTGCGCGGCGCCAGGCGGTCGGCCGGCGTGTCCTTGTAGCCGTCGGGGGTCCAGAAGTTGTTGAGGACGGAGGACTTCGTCTTGGCGCCGATCTTGGCGGCGATCTCGCGGCAGCGGCGCCCGTGTTCGACCCAGAAGTCGCGGATGCCCTTGCGGCGGTTCGTCAGCGGGCAGCCGTCCGCCGCCTTGGGGTGGCCAAAGAATGTCGGATTGAAGTCGATGCCAATGCCGCGAGCGTTGGCCCACTCGACCCAGTTGCGGAAGTTGTCGTACGCGATCGCGTCGCGGTCGGCGTACCGGCCTCCCACGGGCTCGGCGTAGCAGGCGTGGAGATTGATGCGCGTGGCACCGGGAAGGAAGGAGCGCACCTTCTCGAAATCGGCGCGCAGCTCGTCCGGCGTACGGGCCTTGCCAGGATAGTTGCCCGTCACGGCGATGCCGCCGTCGGCACCGCCTGCCGCCTTCTCGAAGCCGCCCACGTCGTCGCCCTGCCAGCAGTGCACCGAAACGGGGATGGCCAGCGTCTCCGCGATCGCCTTCTCGACATCCACGCCCAACTTCGCGAAGGCGTCCTTCGCGTACTCGAAGCCCTTGTTGTTTCTGGTCATCGTCTTTGCTCCTGATGTAAGGAAAACAAGCGGCGGTCCCGGGCGGCTTGCCCGGGCCGCCTGCATGCGGTTGAAATCAAAGGCCCAGCATGTCGCGCAAGGCGTGGAAGCCCGGGCGTTGCGCCACGAGCCACTCCGCCGCGCGCAGCGCGCCGGAGGCGAGACCACCGCGGCCCGTCGCCTTGTGCGACAGCTCCACGCGTTCGCCGTCCGCCGCGAACATCACGACGTGGTCGCCCACGATGTCGCCGCCGCGCACGGCGTGGACGGCGATCGTCTCGGGGGCGCGTTCGCCGGTGATGCCCTCGCGGCCGTAGCACGCCACGGCGTCGAAGTCCACGCCGCGGCCAGCGGCGACGGCCTTCGCCAGCGCCAGCGCCGTGCCGGAAGGCGCGTCCTTCTTGTGACGGTGGTGGATTTCGACGATCTCGGCGTCATAGCCCGTGTTGAGCACGGCTGCGGCCTGCTTGACGAGGTTGAGAAGCAGGTTCACGCCGAGACTCATGTTCGGAGCCATCAGCACAGGGGAGACCTCGGCCGCAGCCTCGACGGCGGCCATTTCGCCGGGCGTCAGACCCGTCGTGCCGAGCACGTACGCCTTGCGGTGGCGGCGTACGCACTCCGCCACGGCGGGAACGGCGGCGTGGAAGGTGAAGTCGATCACGACGTCCGCCGCGGCCACGGCCGCCTCCGGATCGTCGGTGACGGGGACGCCGTTGGGCGGACGGCCCGCAACGGTTCCGGAGTCGATGCCGACCATCGGATGGCCCGGTTGCTCGACGGCCGAGGAAAGCGCGAGGTTCGGAAAGTTCTTGATGGCCTGGACCAGCGCGACGCCCATCCGGCCGCCCGCGCCCATGATAGCGACCTGGATCATGGTCGAACCTCCTGGTTTCTGGCGGCTCCGCCGCTTGCGTCGTCTCTGCTAATCGTCATTTTGAATCCTCGTCTGGCACCCTTTTCGCGGTTTCATCCAACCGGTTTTTCGCCGGTGTATCATAGCGTCATTCGGAAAAAGCGGCAAGCGATTCCTGACCGCGTTCCTGACCGCGATTCCTGACCGTGACGCAACGCGATCGCCTATGAAAACCCCGCCCCGAGCAAAGTATCCATCGATAATCCGACGCCGGTCGCGCCAGGCGCACCGGGCGCGGCGAGGCGCTCAAGGTAGCGCGCGAGGATGTCCGTCTCGACGTTCACCCGGTCCCCGGCGGCGCGAACGCCGAGCGACGTCTCCCGCCACGTCGTGGGGATGATGCACACTTCGAACACGTCGTCCGCGGGCACGGCGCTCACGGTCAGGCTGATGCCGTCCACGGCCACCGAGCCCTTGCGGACGATGTAGCGTGCCTCCTCGGGCCTGCAGCGGATGCGCAGGCAGCAGTCGCGACCGCGGCGCTCAATCGCGAGGATTTCGCCCGTGCCATCCACATGGCCGGCCACGACATGCCCGCCCAGACGGTCGGAAAGCTTGAGGGCGCGCTCGAGGTTGACGGGGGCGCCCGGACGCAAGTCGCGCAGATTCGTGCAGGCGAGCGTCTCGTCCAGCACGTCGGCCGCGAAGCCACCGGCGGAGACGGCCGCGACCGTCAGGCAGGCGCCCTGGACGGCCACGCTCTCGCCGAGGACGAGGGGCCCGTCCTCCCAGGGAGAGCACGCAATTTCCACAACGGCGGCTCCGACGCCCCCCGATCGCTTAACGAAGGTTCCCCTCTTCTGCACAAGTCCCGTGAACATGGTCAGCCTCCGTGGGGCTGGTTGCGCAACGCCCGCACGAGCAAATCGTCGCCGAACTGTTGCGTTGATTCGATCCGATAACGAGGCGCCGTCGGCAAGTCGAAGGGATGTTCGCCAAAGACGCGGCGCGAGTCGCGCCCCAGCACGATGGGCGCTACGAACAGCATCATCTCGTCGACGAGATCGGCGTTGACCAAGGACGAGGCCAGCTTGGCGCCGCCCTCGCAGAGCACGCGCAGATAGCCCTCGCCGCCAAGAAAGCCAAGCAACGCGTCGAGCGCCACCGGACGGGAGCCGTCCCGAGCCTCCGCGACCGGTTCAAACGGCAGGACCACGACCCGGGCCCCGGTCTCGGCGATCTGGCGCGTCCGCTCCTCTGGGCAGGACTCCGTGGTGAAGAAGAGCGTCCGGTCGGCATGGCCGTCGGTGAAGAGCTTCGCGGTCAACGGCGACGTGCCTCCGGAATCCACCACGCCGCGCATGCCCGGCAGCCCCCCGTCGGCGGGCTCGTCATCGCGCAGCAGCGAAGGATCGTCGGCGACCACCGTGCCGCTGCCGACGATGACGATGTCCGACTTGCGCCGCAGCGCCCTCACTTGCGCCCGCGCTTCGCGACCTGTGATCCATTTCGACTGACCGGCGTGGTCCGCGATGCCGCCGTCCAGAGACTGGGCCATCTTGAGCGTGACGTAGGGCAATCCCTGGGTGGTGTGCTTGAAGAACGGAGCGAGCAGCTCGCGGGCTTCGTCGCGGCAGACGCCGGTGACGACCTCGATGCCCGCCTCCCACAGCACGTTGAAACCACGTCCGGCATGGGCCGGGTTCGCGTCGTCGCAAGCGGCGACGACGCGGCGGATGCCGGAGCGGAGGATCGCCTCCGTGCAGGGCGGCGTGCGCCCGTGGGTGCTGCAAGGCTCAAGGGTGACGTAAAGCGTCGCATCGTGCAGATCCCATCCGACGGCCGCTTCGATCGCGGCGGCCTCGGCATGGGCGCCGCCGGCAAACGCATGGTAGGCGCTCACAATCGGGATGCCGTCCTTGACGATGACGCAACCGACCGGCGGGTTGGGCCGAGTGCCGCCTTCGCCGCGCACAGCCTCGGCAAGCGCCATCCGCATCCAGTATTCGTCTTCGTAGCGGACGCGCTTGGCCGCGATGTCGGGATACATCTCCACGGGTTCGATTCCTTTCGTCGACGCGAATGCCGGAGCCTTCCCCGCTTTACTGCCAATATTCAGGCGGCGATATTGTCGCGTTATCGAAAACCGGATTCGGCCGGACTTCAACCTGTCGACCTGATGCGGACGAGGTAGGTACGGGCCCCATGCGCCATTTCCACAAACGAAAAAGCACCTCGGCTCGTGCCGAGGTGCTTTCTTGTTGGCACCCCCCTGGGAGGCCAATGGGCATATGTGATCTACGCTACGGCTGCCTGCCCGGTCAGTTCCGGATCAAGCTCTTCCAAAGAAGAAAACGTATGCTTTCCCTGACGCGCGGCAACGAGACGCCGCCACGTCCTTGACGCCGGTTGGACTACCAGCGGGAGCCGCGGGACTCGCGACGATCCCCGCCACCGAACCCGCCGCGACGTTCCTCGCGGGGCTTGGGCTGGGACTCGTTCACGCGCAGCGCGCGCCCGTCAACCTCTTTCCCATTGATCGCGGCGATCGCGGCCTGGGCCTCGTTCGAGTCGGGCATTTCGACAAAGCCGAATCCCTTGGAGCGGCCGGACATGCGGTCGATGCAAACACGAGCGGAAGCAACGTTGCCGAATTCAGCGAAGAGCTGCTTCAGCGAGTCGTCGGTCGTGGAGTAGGCGAGGTTGCCAACGTAGATATCCATACTTGTTCCTGTACTGTTCTGGTCTTTGCCCTTGTTAGGGGCGCTTAAACATGTCCTCTTACTCAGAAGACAACGGAAACACTATTCCTTTTTCCAGCCAAAAGCAAGAGCAAAAAATATAAATTTTCAAAGGAGCTACAGCAGGGTCATTTGCGCGGCGTCCGCAGGGGGCCGAGGCGGGTGGCGGCGGGGCGGCGAACCGGCGACGACGGAGGCGATTTCGCCATCCTGCATCCGCGTCGCGAGGACGTCCCCCGGGGCGACCTGGGCGGCGCGCGTGACGACGGCGCCCGAGGCGAGGCGGACGAGACCGTAGCCGCGCGCGAGCACGGCCATCGGGTTGACCGATTCGAGGCGCGCGCCCGTCGTGGCGAGCCGGTGGCCCGCTTCGGCAAGCGCGGACTTCGTCGCATGCTGGAGGTTCGCCTCCAGAGTGCCCAGCGACATCCGAGCGGCATGGACGCCCTCCTGCGTGGCGCGCGCCATCCGCGGGGTGGCGGAGTCCAGACGCCGCCGCGCGGCCACTGCGGAAGAGGTCAGGAGCCCGGTGATGCGCTGGGAGAGGAGGTCGATGCGCTGGGCATGCTGGCGCACGAGCGCCTCGGGCTGCCGGAACACGTGACTGCCGGCCGCGAGGTCGAGGCGGGCGCGCGCCCGCTCAAGATGCCGACGCATCGCGTTGCGCAGGCGGTCGGCAGAAGCCGCCATGGCGGCTTCGAAGTCCGCCTTGCGCCCGACGACGAGTTCGGCGGCGGCGGAGGGCGTCGGGGCCCGGAGGTCCGCGACGAAGTCGGCGATCGTGAAATCGATCTCGTGGCCGACGGCCGAGATGACCGGGATGCGGGAGGCGTGGATCGCGCGGGCGACGGCTTCGTCGTTGAAGCACCACAGATCCTCGATGCTGCCGCCGCCACGCCCCACGATGATCACGTCGGGCGGTTCGGGCAGGTCGTTGAGCAGCGCGATCGCCGCGACGATCTCCGGCACGGCCTCCTGCCCTTGCACGCGGGCTGGCGCGATGAGAATGTGGAGGTCCGCGAATCGGCGGCGCGTCACGTTGAGCATGTCGCGGATCGCCGCGCCGGTCGGGGACGTCACAATGCCGATGCGGCGGGGCAGCGCAGGAAGCGGGCGCTTGCGAGCCTGCGCGAAGAGGCCCTCGGCGTCCAGTCTCCGCTTAAGCGCCTCGAACTGCGCCATCAGGTCCCCGAGCCCCGCCTGCTCCAGGGCGTGCACGACGATCTGGTACGTACCCCGCGGCTCGTAGAGGGAGATTTCCCCGGTGATTCGGACTTTGACGCCGTCCTTGACCGCGAAGGGCGGCATCCGGCGCGCCATGCTGAAGCAAGCGCAGGAGACCTGCGCCTCGGCGTCTTTCAGCACAAAGTAGGCGTGGCCCGAGGACATGAGCCGGAAATTGGAGATCTCGCCCTCGACCCAGACGCGGGGAAACGACGTTTCGAGCGTAGTTTTGATGCGCCGGGTGAGCGCGCCGACGGTTTCGGGTTCGCGCTTATCCATGACTGCCAGATCCGCTGTCTTGTTCGGGGGCGTACCAGACGCGCCAGAGCGTCAGCCCCTGCGGCTGGGCGCTCTCCACGCGGGCGGTGCGGACGCGCGAGGCCATGACTTCGGCCACCGCGTCGGGTCGTTCACGGCCAATGCCCACGGCGATCAGGAAGCCCGCGACGCTGCGCACCATCTTGTAGAGGAAGCCGTTGCCGCGGACGCGAAGTTCCACGAGCGGGCCGTCCTGGACGATGTCGATCGCGTGAATGGTGCGGACGGTGCTCTCGACCTCGCGCGAAGGGTTCGCGGTGAAGGCGGCGAAGTCGTGTTCGCCGACGAAGTGCGCCGCGGCCGCCCGCATCGCGGCGATGTCGAGGGGCGTGGTGACATGCGAACAGTCGCGACGGCGCAGCGGGTGCAGAACCTCCGCGTTCCAGATCCGGTAGCGGTACTCCTTGCCCAGCGCGTGGCGCCGGGCGTCGAAGTCGTCCGCCGCGATCTCGGCCGAGAGGACGCGCACGTCGCGGCGCGACAGGCGGCCGTTGATCGCGCGGCGGAGCTGGACGGGCGTCATCGCGCGCTGCAGGTCGAAGTGCGCGACCTGCCCGTCGGCGTGGACGCCGGCGTCGGTGCGCCCGCTGCCATGGACGGCCACGGGGGCGCCGTCCGGCGAGAGGGGGGATAGGGCCTCGGAGATCTCCTGCTGGACAGTGCGGAATCCCGACTGGATCTGCCAGCCGAAGAAGTCCGTGCCATCGTAGGCGATGACGATCTTGTAGCGCATGGCGGGGTGGCGGCTGAGGCGGCGCGCTCAGGCCGAAGGCCGTGCGGCGCGGCGCAGATGCGGCCAGTAGGCGACCGTGTAGGAGATGCCGGTGATCACGGTGACGGCGAGGAGGGCGAATTCGAGCGCGTAGAGGGCGGGCTGCGGGATGACGGCGACACCCTCGTAGGCGTCGTGGCGCAACCGAAGCGTTTCGAGACCGAGGTTGAAATGGACGGCGAGGACGACGAGAAAGCTGATCACGGTGCGAACCTTGCCGAACCAGCTCGCCTTGACGTCGGCACCATATTCGGAGCCGACGGATCGGAGAAAGGAGACCCACTGGTCGCGCAGCGTGGAGACGATGTCAAGGGCGAGCAGGACGAGGGCGTGCGCGACGCACTCGTTGTACATCGCAATGAAGATGGCCACAGGCAGGGCGATCGCGTTGAAGACCTTGTCCATGAGCGGGTCGAGAAGGGCGCCAAGACGGCTCGTCAGGCGCCACTTGCGCGCGAGCAGGCCGTCGAAAAGATCGGTGAGGGCCGAGAGCGCGAAAAGCGCGACGGCGGCGACGACCCAGGCGGGCGCGGGGGCGAAGACGTTGGCCAGCGAGCAGAGGGCTGCGGCGAGAACGAGCGGTGCGCGCCCGAGGGTGATGGTCATGAGCCAGGCGAAACGGTTCATCGGCGGGGTTTTCTTCTCTGGGGCTGGGGTGTGGATGCCGGATCGAGGCCGGCGATCAGCATGGCGACGACCTCGGCGAAGCCTGCCCCGCCGCGGGCCTGCGTGATGCAGGGCGGCTTGTGGACGAGGTCGTCGAGGAAAGGTTCGATGTTGGCGACCCCGAAGGAAACGGGGAACGCGGCGAACATCGGCTCGTCGTTGGGCGAGTCGCCAATGAAGGCGTATTCGGAGGCTTCGGCGTCGAGGTCGACGCCGTCGATGTCGTGGATGTAGCGGCGGGCCATGGCGAGTTTGTCGAAATCGCCGAACCAGCCGTTGACGTGGATCGAGCTGACCTTGGCCTGCGCGCCGGCGGCGTGGAAGATCTCGACGATGCGGCGGACGGACTTGCGGCTGAGGCGCTTGACATCCTCGCACCAGTCGATGGCGAGGTCATATTCGCGAAAAGGCTGGTCGGCGGCAACGGCGGCGCCGGGAACCTCGGCGAGGATCTGGCGGCGGATGGCGTCGAGCTTCCGGCGGTTCCGGGCTCGCACCTCGGGCGCTTGGGCGTGGATGCGGCGGATGCCGAACTTCGCTTTGCGAAAGTAGAAGGCGCCGTTCTCGCCGATCACGCCGTCGACGGGCCACATCCGGGCGATGTGGTCGCACCAGCCGGCCGGGCGCCCGGTGACGGGGACGATGCGCAGCCCGGCTGCGCGAGCGTCCCAGAGCGCATCGAACGCCTCCCGCGGGATGAGCCCGTCGGTGGTCATGGTGTCGTCGATGTCGCAAAAGAGCAGGCGCATGGGCGAGAGGGATACTAAGCGTTGCGAAATTGGCTAACCATGAAACACATGAATCTTCATGAAATTGCCGCGTTTCAGGGGACTAAGGCGCGGGCGTGGCTTCAGGAACGGGATCAACCGGGGCTGGAGCGGGTTCGGCGGCGGTCTCGGGAGCTACCGCTTCGGCCTCGGGCGCGTTGGTCGGATTGAACCAGGCTTCGATCGAGGTGTTGGTGCCGGCCTCGGAAGCGGCGGAGAGTCGTTCCGCGAGATTGGTGAGGCCCATCTGGTACTCGGCGGCGTGCTTTTGAAGTTCGGGGACGTGGCTGTCCGCCATTTCCTTGAAGAGGATGCCGAGTTCAGGCACGAGCGCGGGGCGCGTGTGGGTCCAGGAGACGGGTTTGTGGTCGGCGTCGAAGGAGGCGGGCACCTGCAAGCCCACGTAGAGGTTCGAGGGGGCGTCGTAGAGGCGCACGGCGCGCATGACGGCCATGGTCCGGTTGGTGAACATGAGGAAAATCTTGTATTCGTCGCCTTCGACGGTGCCGCTGGGAAAATCGATCGGCTCGGCCTGGGCGAGGCGAGCGACGATGTTGGTGGCGATGTCGCGCGGGCAGCCGATGAGGATGTTTTGCGCGGCGCCGGTGGAGTCGAGCATGAGGCCCATGGCGATGAGGGGCGTCGCGGCGTTGAGGCGCACGAGGTTCGCGGCGGCGGCCTTCTCCTTGTTGGCCTGCATGTCCCGCCAGTAGAGGAACGCGGCGACAACCAGCAGGAGGATGCCGGCGAGGTTGATGAAACGCGATGCCGCGGTGCGGTTGGCACGGGTGGCGGGCTGTGGGGTGCTGTCGTTCATGATGGGCCTCGAGGTTTGGGCGTGGAACGCGTCTGGATTCACAGGGCGTCGAAGAGAGCGTGGAGCGTCTTGCGCATCGCGGCGGCGGCGACGGCGCGGTGGGAGAAGGCGCACTTGACGTCGGAGTCGAGCTCCGCGAACGTCTTGTCGTGCCCGTCGGGCAGGAAGAGCGGATCGTAGCCGAAGCCGTTGTCGCCGCGTGGCGCATGGAGGATCGTGCCGGGGCAGATGCCGCTCGCGATGAACTCGCGTCCGTCCGGAGCGACGAGGGCGATGGCGCAGGAGAAGTGCGCAGTGCGCGGCGCGGGGACGGCGGCGAGGTTGTCGAGCAGGAGTCGGTTGTTGGCCGCGTCGTCCCCGTGGCGCCCGGCATAGCGCGCCGAGACGACGCCCGGAGCACCGTCGAGAGCGTCGACCTCGAGGCCGGAGTCGTCGGCCAGCGCCCATTGACCGGTGAAGTCGCGGATGGCACGCGCCTTGATCAGCGCGTTCGCGGCGAAGGTGTCGCCGTCCTCCTCGACGTCCGGGGCGTCCGGGAAGTCCGTCACGGGGCGCAGCGCCCCCGGCTTCGCGCCGAGGAGCCTGAGCAGTTCGACGAGCTTGTGGCGGTTGCGGGTGGCGACGACGATCGTGGGGAGGTTCATGGCTCGGGGGATGGCTGAGGCGCGGCGTCGGGGACGCGCGGGTGGTCGGTCACGTCTTCGGCCCCGACGGGCTTGACGTTGATTTCCGAAGAGGAGCGACGGATGACGGTGACGATGTTGCGCTGGGCGTCGAGCTTTTTGCGCACGTCGTCGAGCACGGGGTGGATGAGGGGGACGAACTCGTCGAGCTGGCGTTTCCACTCGTCGGGGTCTGGGCTCGTGCGCGCGAAGGAGATCGAGACGTAGCCCCAGCGCGGGCGGTAGCCGCGCAAGGCGTTGTCGACGGCCATGTGGATGAATCGGCGGAGGTGGGAGTCGGTTTCGCGCTCGGGGTTGAAGAGCCAGTAGGCGTACGTCGAGGGAACGACGGTCTTCTCGCCGTCCTCGCCGCCGTAGATCTGCTGGATTTCGAGGACGCGGAGGCGAAGCGTGCGCCCGCCGCCGAGGTCGACGTCGTAGGGGTATTCGTTGGTGATGCGGTTGCCCTGGGAGACGAGGCAGACCTGGGGGCGGTGGATGCTGCGCCGTTCGATGCCGGAGAAGACGACGGTGGCTTGTATCGCGGGATGCCCCTCCTGGACGTATTCGCGGCGGAAGATGGGCGTGTTGTCGGGCAGGAGCTTCGCCTCGCCGATGGAGATCGGCGAGAGGGACGAACCGCAGGCGGGGCAGGCGCTGGAAGCGGGGGCGTTCGTCGCGGCGGCGAGCTGGGATTCGCGGTAGGCGCGCGAACATTGGTCGTTCGTGCAGAAGAGGATGCGCTCGGCCGTGTAGCCGCCGAGGGTGGCGGGCATCTCCAACGGGATTTCGCCCGTGGGGTTGCCGGTGATCGTGCGCGGGCGGCCGAGGTAGAGGCCGGTGCCGACGACGAGGGCCAAGGCGATCAGGCCTGGAAGCGCTTTTGCGGCTTGAGCGCGCATAGCTTGGCCCTCCAGTTGACGTGCATGAGCGCCCCCGCGCCGATGAGCAGCAGCAGCGAGAGCAGGAAGACGAGGAGGCCGGACAGGTCGTGGTAGAGCATCATCGCCAGGTCCATGCCGATCCACTCGGCGACAAGACCGAGGGAGAAGATGCGTAGCGCGTTGGCGAGCATCGCGAGCGGCACGGACAACCCGAAGAGAACCAGACGAGGCCAGAAGCCGGTCATCGTGAGGTAGGCGTAGGGCGCCGCCAGCGCCGTCATGGCGGTCAGCGAGCGCAGACCGCTGCAGGCGTCCGCCACATCGAACTGGAAGCCGCCGCCCGCGGCGCTGTAGACGACGGTGCCGCGGCGGACGGCCTCGATGCCGGCGCCATGCAGGAAGGTGGTGGCGATCGCGCTGGCCATGAGGCGCAGCGGCATCGTGACCTCGACGAGCATCGAACCGCAGAAGCAGAGGAAGGCGTAGCCTGCGGGGAAGAGCAGCAGCTTGGCCACGTCCCAGCCCCAAATGGCGTAGGGAATGCCCCAGAAGACGCCGACCGAGGCGCCCAGCGAGAGACGGGGAAGCTGGGTGCGGTAGCCGAGGACGTGCGCGGTGAGCGAGAGCGCGACGACGCCGAGTCCGATGGCGCTCGGGCGCGTCCGCGCCTGGGCGAGCGCCTGGCGGTTGCGGTAGATCACGAAGGCGGAGAAGAGCAGCATGACCCAGTTGTTGCGGAAGTTCTCGTTGCGCCACTGGATCGCGACCCAGCTGAAGATGGAACGCGGCTCGTTCGCGACATCCGAATCGCTCCCGAACACAACGAAAAGCCACGCGGTCGCCGCCGTCGCCGCGGCGAACGTAAACCACCGCCAGGGATCCGGCCGGGACTCTACCGTCGCTGTTGTGACCACTTCCTGCATTTGCCGCACTAGCTTACCGAAGACGGGCGCATTTGACAATCCCCAACAATGGGTTCGGGCGACCGCCCTGCCTCCCCCTCCCGGCGCAAGGCGGCGTCCATTCCGCCCCTCCCCCGCCCCGTTCCCGACGCAACGGTATGCGTCAAGCCGCATTGGACGCCGCGGAGAGGAAATGATAGTTTTCGAGATGGAGACGAAGACAGAATCCACAACACGCATTTCAACGAGGGCCCAAGGATCGATGGCGATGCACACTCCCAGACTGGCGCTTGTCGCGGCGCTCGCAACCCTGGCCTGGAGCGGCATCGCCCGAGAGCGGCCAATGTCCCTTCGGGCGGTCGGCGTGCCCGGAGCGGCGGTTTCCGGCCCGCAGGGAGAAAGCCAATTGCGCGTCATGGACGCCTTCGTCAAGCGCCATCCCCATGTGACGCTGCTTCCCGCCACCGGCATCGCGATTCCGGGGCGCAGCATGGACACGCAGCCGCTGATGCAGATCGCCGGAGATGTCTCGCCAGACGTAATCTACGTAAACTTCAGGCAGTCGGACACCTACATCCGCAACAAGTTTCTCCATCCCCTCGACCGCTACATCGAGGCGAAGGCGGGGGTTGCGCTCCCCGACGGCCATCTGCTCGACACCGACGCCTACTACGCCGCGCTCGCCAAGGGTGCGAGCTTCGACAAGGAAATGAAGACGCGCATGCCGCGCATCATCTGGGATGTCATCCGCCGCGAGTGCCCCTACGGCGCCGACTGTCCGCATTTGGCCGAATGGGGACGGGCGCCAGCCGCACGGCACAGTCACGTGTGGGCCGTCCCGCAGAACCAAGAGGTCATGGCGCTGTTCTACCGCCGCGACATCTTCGCGGAGGCGGGGCTTCCGGACCGCGTGCCCGAGACGCTTGACGAGATGCTGGCGTGGGCGCGGAAGATCACCAACCCGGAAGAGAACCTCTACGGAATCGCGATCCCCACCGCCGACACAGGGTGGAGCACGCTCAGCATCCTGTACTCCCACGGAGGGCGCGCCGTGTCCCAGGACGCCGACGGCGTCTGGCGGTGCGTCTTCGACTCCGAACAGGCCGTGGACGCCTACACGTTCGTGGCGAGGATGTTTCTGGAGCCGTTCGAGAACGACCATGGCCGGTTCACCAGCCCGGTGGACACCGGCGATCTGGCAAGCCCGGGGATCCGGCGCGGCATGTGGTTTTCGTATCTCGACCAGAAGTCGATGGAGGCGATCGATCCCGACGTCGTGGGCTTCGGGCCGGTCCCGAAGGGCCCCTCGGGCATCCGGGGCAGCGAGTACAACTGCGTGATGCACGGCATCTACGCCGGATCGGGCGAGGACGAGCGGATCCGGAACATGGCCTGGGAATACATCTGGTTCTACGGCGGGAACGAGGCCGGCGCCATCCTCGCGAAAGTCTTTGTCGAGAACGGCCTGGGGAGGTTCGTCCGGCCCGCCACGCTGAGGGCGGCGGGGTATTCGGACGAAGCCGCGGCCGTGCCAGCCGGCTGGGAGGCCGCGAACGAGGAGGCGCTGGCCGGCGGGGTGCCAGAACCCTACGGGCGCAACTGCCAACTGGTCTACAACTACATGAGCCGGGCCATCGACCAGATCGGCAACGATTCGCAGATCCGGCGATCCATCGAAGCGGGAGACATCGCCTCGGCCCGCCAATCGATCGCCGCGATTCTCAAGACGCGCGTCGCCATCGCCGACGAGAAGATGATCGGCAACATCGCCCCCGAGACGATGCGGTTCCGCCGCCGAGTCGCCGCGCTCGTGGTCTCGGCGATCGCCGCGGTCTTCGTTCTCGTCTTCTGGCGGGTCGGGGTGGCGTTCGCGAGCGCGGCCCCTCACGCAGGGGCAAACCCCGACGATGGCGGAGGATGGCAGCGGAAGCGGCGGCGGGT
>CAYVJM010000018.1:0-17059 GCA_964451695.1 uncultured Lentisphaerales bacterium
GGTCGCGCGCCCAGGTGCAGAGCATCTCGCCCGAACCGCTGCCGAGGTCGAGGATCCGGGCTCCCTGAACCAGTCGCAGGGCCGCGCCGAGCGTGGCGAGCTTTTCGGGTGTGAACGGGTTGTGGATGCGGTGGGCGCTCTCCATGACGTTGAAAATACGCGGTATGTCCATTTCGATTGTCCTCTCTGGGCGAATTCGGCCCCTTGGCGGTGCCCCAGTTCCACCGACGCATAGTAGGGATTCCGCGCTTGAACCGCAAGCCCGAATGCGAAACCGGCTCGGATGAAGGACGCCCACGGCCAAAGTCCATCATGGCACGATAGATGCTTTAATTTATGGAAATCCTTTTAACAACAGGGGAATCTTCCGTCATGCAGAACGAAATGGCCAAATTGCCCGATGACGATGTCGCGATCGTCGAGGCTCTGAATCAGGCTTATGCGAAGATGCGCGTCGAGCTCGGCCGCGTGATCATCGGCCAGGACAAGGTCATCGAGGAGGTGCTTACCGCAGTATTCAGTCGCGGCCACGCCCTGCTTGTCGGCGTGCCCGGTCTGGCCAAGACGCTGCTCGTCAGCACGCTGGCCGAACTCCTCGACCTGCAGTTCAAGCGCATTCAGTTCACGCCGGACCTGATGCCCTCGGACATCACGGGCACGAACGTCATGGAGGAGGACCGGGAGACGGGCCGGCGCTTCTTCCGCTTCGTCCGCGGGTCCGTCTTCGCCAACATGATCCTGGCGGACGAGATCAACCGCACCCCGCCCAAGACGCAGGCGGCGCTGCTGGAGGCGATGCAGGAGCACCGCGTGACGATCGGCACGGAGTCCTACACGCTGCCGGAGCCCTTCTTCGTGCTGGCCACCCAGAACCCCATCGAGCAGGAAGGCACGTATCCGCTCCCGGAGGCGCAGCTCGACCGCTTCATGTTCAACATCGTCGTGGGCTACCCCTCGGAGGCCGAGGAGCAGGCCATCATCCGCCAAGTCACCGGCGGCGAGGCGCCCCAGCTCGGAAAAGTCCTTGACGCCCAGCGCGTCCTCCAGCTTCAGAAGGTCGTCCGCCGTGTCCCCGTGGCCGACCACGTCATCGACTACGCCACGCGCCTCGTCCGGGCGACGCGCCCGAAGGAAGAGGGCGCCTCGGACTTCGTCCGGGAGATGGTCGCCTGGGGCGCCGGCCCGCGTGCCGGGCTCTCCCTGATCACCGCCGCCAAGGCGCGTGCGATCCTGCACGGCCGCCTCTACGCCGCGACCTCCGACGTCACCGCCGTCGCGATGCCCGTGCTGCGCCACCGCGTGATCCCGACGTTCAACGCGGAATCCGCGGGCGTCACGAGCGACGCGATCATCCAGGAGTTGCTGGCCGTCTTCAAGCCCGCCGACGACTTGGACATCTAGGGAGCCGCGCCGTGGACTTCCGCCACCCTTTGCAAAAGCCGGCCTGCATGCGCTGGCTGCCGCCCCGCACCACGGCCTCATTGGCCGGGATGGAGTTCCTCGCGCGCGGCGTCATGCAGGGCTTCATCGCCGGCCGCCACAAGTCGCCCCACAAGGGCTTCTCGATCGAATTCGCCGAGCACCGCCAGTACACCCCCGGCGACGATCTGCGCAACCTCGACTGGCACGTGCTCGCGCGCAGCGACCGCAGCTACATCAAGCAGTACGTCGAAGAGACGAACCTGCGCGCGACGATTCTCCTCGACACCTCCGGCTCGATGAAGTACCGAGGCGACGCCGCCGCGTCCGTCGACGGCGCCCTCTGCTCCAAACTCGCCTACGGGCAGTACCTCGCCGCCATCCTCGCCTACCTCCTCGTCGGCCAGCAGGACGCCGTCGGTCTCGTCACCTTCGACACCGCCATCCGCGCCTATGTCCCCGCCCGCGCCCGCGCCAGCCAGGTTCGCGCCATCTTGGAGACGATCGACGCGGCGAAGGCCGGCGGCGAGACCGCCCTCTCCGACATCTTCCACGACATCGCCGAGCGCATCCCGCGCCGCGGCCTCGTCATCATCGTCAGCGACCTCCTCGACAACCCCGAGCGTATCGTCAACGCTCTGCACCACTTCCGCCACCGCCGCCACGAAGTCGTCGTCCTCCACGTCCTCGCCGACGAAGAGCTGGCGTTCCCCTTCGACGCCTTCACCTGCTTCCGCGATCTGGAGGGTTCGGGGGACATCCAGACGGATCCGAAGGCGCTGCGCGCGAGCTACCTCGAGCAGCTCCGCCTCTTCCTCCAGACCATCAAGACCGGGTGCGGCCGCATCGGCGCGGACTACGTGGCGATGAACACCGCCACGCCGTTCGACCAGGCCCTCTCCGCCTACCTGACGCGCCGCCGCACGGGGCAGACTTGATTCGGGAGCCCACGACATGGAATTCATCGTCCCCTGGATGCTGGCGGGCTTGGCCGCGATCGCGGTCCCCATCCTGATCCACCTCTTCAACCGCCGCACCGCCCGCACCATCGAATGGGGCGCCTTCCAGTTCCTGCGCGACTCGCTCATGAAGCGGCGCCGGCGCCTTCTTCTCGAGGAGACGCTTCTGCTCGTCTGCCGCTGCCTCGTCGTCGCCCTCGCCGCCCTCGCCCTCGCCCGCCCCTTCATCCAGGCGCAATCCCGCATCCCCTGGCCCGCCGTCCTCCCCCTCGTCTTCATCGGCGTCGTCGCCTGCGGCGCCGCGTTCGCCCTCTGGTCCCAGCGCCGCTGGCGCATCGCCCTGCTCGCCGCCGCCGGAGCGGCCGCGCTGCTCATCGCCGGCGCCGTCGCCCTCGAACGCCGGTTCGGCCTCGCACGCCTCGGCCGCGGCGCTTCGCGCGACGTCGCCATCGTCGTGGACGGCTCCGCCTCGATGGGGCTGACGCGCGACGGCACAAGCAACCACGCGCGCATCCTCAAGGAGATCGAAGCGGACATCCGCACCGCAGACCGCGGCGTCGCCTTCGGCATCGTCCACGGCGGTCCCCTCCCCCGCCGCCTCACCCCCGCCCCCCTCGTCGACCGCCGACCGCTCTACGAACACCTCCGCGCCCTCCGCCCCGCCGCCGGCACGATGGACGCCCCGGCCGCCCTCGCCGCCGCCGCCGCGATGCTCGCCGAAGGCGACAACCGCGTCAAGCAAATCGTCGTCTACGGCGACGGCCAGGCCGCGGGCTGGAACGCCGGCGACGAAACGCGATGGAACGTCGTCCAGGCCGTCTTCGCCCAGCTCCCCACCCCGCCCACCGTCATCTGGCGCACCCTCGACCTCCCGCCGTCCCTGCGCAATCTCGCCGTCGCCGACATCGCGCCCCTGCGCGACATCGTCGGCACCGATCGCGAAACGGCCATCCAAGTCTCCCTCGTCAACACCGGCAAGGAGTCCGTCACGCCCGACCATGTCGCGCTCGAGGTCGAAGGGCGCCGCCTCGTCAACCGCGCCGTCGGCCAGATCCTCCCCGGGGCCACCCGCGTCGTCGAATTCCGCCACCGCTTCACGCGCCCCGGCGCCGAACTCCTCTCCGCCACCGTCGACGCGCGCGACGACATCGCCCTCGACGACGAGGCCCGCCGCGTCGTCCAGGTCGTCGGCACGCTCGAGGTCCTCCTCGTCGAAGCCGCCCCCGGCGCCCGCCTCGCCCGGCAGACCACCGGTTTTCTCAAGGCCGCGCTCCGCCCCGAACTCCAGCAGCTCGCCGCCGACTCCGCTCCCGAGCGAAGCGGCTTCCTCGTTGCGCCCAAGGTCGAGTCCGCCGCCGACGTCGCGCGGCGCACGTCCTTCCAGGACTGCGCCGTCGTCGTCCTCGCCGACGTCCCGCAGCTCCCGAAGGAAACCGCCGACCGCATCGCCGAATTCGTCGCCAGCGGCGGCGGCCTGCTCATCGCGCCAGGCGCCCGGGTCGCGCCTGCGTTCTACAACGGCTGGACGTGGCGCGGCGAAACCGTCGCGCCGCTCCCGCTCAAGGCGTTCGCCACCGAACGCCGGGCCCGCCGGCGGCCATCCCTCGACCCCGAGACGTTCGCGGGGCGGACCGTCCGGAATCTCCAGTCGCAGAACGACCTCAAGCGCGCCATCGTCGCCGGCTGGTGGCAGATGGATGCGTCCGAACAGCCCCAGCGCGCCGAAGGCGCCATGACGACCGGCGACCCGTTCCTCGCCGTGCGCCGCCTCGGCCGCGGCACCGTGGCCATGACCGCCTTCCCCCTCGACGCCTCGCTCTCCAACCTGCCCTCCCTCCAGTCCTTCCTCCCCCTCGTCCACGAAACGGTCTACGCGCTGGCCAACCCCACCACGGCATCGCTCAATCTCGACCCCAGCCCCTCGCCCGTGCTCATGCTCTCCCCCGGTGGGCTGCTGGCCGGCGCCAACGGCGCCTTCGGCCTCACCGGCCGCTACTACCGCAAGCCCGAATTCAAGGGCGAGCCGCGCCTGCGCATGGATGCGACGATCTCCTTCGACTGGAAGCGCGGTTCGCCGTTCTCCGGAATCCCCTCCGACCGCTTCTCCGTGCGCTGGACCGGCTCGTTCGTCCCGTCCGAAAGCGGTACGTACAACTTCGCCGTCGAGGCCGACGACCGCGGCGCCGTCTGGCTCAACGGCAAACCTGGCGCCGAGCCCCAGGATCTGCAGACCGGCGCCGCCTACGACATCCGCATCGACTACCACGAGGGACAGAACGACGCCGCGATCCGCCTCGCCTACGGCGGCGCCGGCGGCCGCTCCGGGCCCGTGCCGCCCGAAGTCCTGCGCCCCGTGCTTCCCGCCGAACTCGACAGCGGGAGCCTCGTCCAGCCCACCGAAGTCCGCCGGGCCGGCGACACGACGAACGCCGTCCCCGCCGAGTACGTCCACAACGCCGATGGCCTCGCCCTCCACGTCAAAGCCAACCTCGAGCCGGGCCTCTACGAAGCCGCCACTTCCGAAGGCCTCGCCGAACTGCTCAAGCCCTTCTGCAATCCGACGGGCGGAGTCCCCTTCATCGTCCGCGCCGGGGTCGCCGAAAGCGATCTCTCTCCCGCCCAGCCCGAGGCGCTGACCTTCCTGCGGCGCTTCATCGATCTCGACGTCGCGACGAAGCCCGACGCCGTTTCCTCGTCGCTTCGCGGCAAGCGGTTCGGGCGCGAGATCTGGCGTCCCCTCGCCTCCGCCGCGCTCCTCCTGCTGCTCCTCGAGCTGCTGCTCGCCCGCTGGATCGCGATCCAGCGCCGCACGGGACAGGAGGAGAAAATCGAATTCGAGAAGGCGACCGGCGCCCCGGAGCCCTTCCAGAAACAGCTCGACGCCCTCCGCACCCGCGGCAGGCGCGCGGAGGGGAGGTAACCGACCATGGACGACACGCTCCGCACCGATCTGCTCCCCGCCACGCTGCCGCTCTTCTGGCTCGCGCTCGCCGCGCTGCTGGCGACCGCCCTCTGGATCTCCCTGCACGTCCTGTTCATCCGGCAGGCGCGCAAACCGGGCTTCCGCTTCCTCTGCGCCTTCCCCCCCGCCGCGATGGCATTCTGGCTGCTCCTGCAACTCGCCGCGCGACTCGTCTTCATCGCGTCGCCCTGGCCGCTCTGGGGGCTCGCGCTGCTGAGCGCCACCGCCTGCGAAGCCACCGTCTGGATCTACTACCACGAACGGATGCTCTGCCGGCCGAGGCTGCGCCGCACCTTCCTGCTCCTGCGCCTCGCCGCCGTCGCCGCCGTCTGCTTCATGCTCGTCCAGCCCGTCCTGCAACGCGACGTGGAACGGCGGATCCGCCGGCGCGTCGTCGTGCTCGTGGACGATTCCCAGTCCATGCACCGCGCGGACACCTTCTGGACGCCGTCCGAACAGCTCGACATGGCGCAGGCCATCGGCGAAATCCCCGCCGCGAAGCGTCCGCTCCGCCTCGCCGACGCCACGAACCAGATCCTCCGCACACGCCTCGCCTACTGGGCCGAACGCCTCGCCGCACCGGATTCCGCCGAGACCGTCGCCCGCCAGGACACCCTCTACGAAGACGCCGCCGCCGCCAGGACCTGGTCCGAAGACCTCGGCCGCGCCCTCGCCGCCCTCGCCGTTCCAGACCCCCTCCCCCAAGACCTCCGCCCCGACTTCGAACGGCTCCAGGCGTTCCAGCGCCTCGTCACCAACCAGACCGCCTCCGTCTTCGCCACCCTCGCCGGCGCGCGCCCGGCCGTGACGAAGCTCCCCGCCGAAGACCACGCCCCGCCGCGCGACGTCCAGGCGGACCTCGAAGCCGCGCGCTCGGCCCTCGACACCCTGCATGCCGAACTCCCCGACGCCCATCGCGCCGCCGACCGGCTGCTCCTCGCCACGTTCGACGCCGCCATCCAGGCCTCCATCTCCAACGCCTGCGCCACGTCGCGCATCGAGCTCGCCCGCCGAATCCTCGCCGGCAACCCCGCCGCAGACATCCCCTCCCTCGCCGAACGCCTGGGTCGCCGCTACGATCTCGAGTTCTACAGCTTCGCCACGTCGCCGCTGCGCATCGCCGATCCCAAGACGTGGCTCGCCACGCCCGGCGCGGCGACCACGACGAACCTGACCGCCGCCCTCGACGCCGAACGTGCGGAGACGGACATCGCCAACGCCCTGGAGACGATTCTCCAGCAAATTCCCTCGGAGGAACGCGCCGGGATGCTGCTCCTCACCGACGGCCGCCACACCGGCGACACCGGCGTCGACGCCGTGGCGCGCCTCCTCGGCCAGGCGCAAACCCCCGCCTCCACGATCCTCGTCGGAGGCACCGACGCCCCCTTCGACTTCTCCGTCGAATCCGTGCGCGCCCGCGAATCCGTCTTCCTTGGCGACCGCGTCCGCGTCACCGCCGTCCTCGCCGCCACCAGCGCCTCGGGCGCCAAGACCCAGGTCGCTCTGCTGCGCGACGGCAAGACCGTCGCCACCCGCGAGGTCGAAGTCCAGGGCGTCGATTGGCAGGAGGAAATTCGCCTCGATGACATGCCCGAGGAGCGGGGCACCTACCGCTACGAACTGAAGATCGAAGCCGATCCGCGCGAAATTCTCTCGGAGAACAACGTCTGGGCGATGGATGTCGCCGTGTCCGACAACCGCACGCACGTGCTCGTGGCCGACCGGCGCCCGCGCTGGGAGTTCCGCTACCTTCGCAACCTCTTCTACGGACGAGACAAGTCGATCCACCTCCAGTACTTCCTCTCCGAACCCGACACCATCCGCGGCCTCGACCCCCGGAAGCCCGTCCCTCCCGCCTCCGCCTCGCGCGAATTCGGCGACGCCGAGGCCTCGGCGCTGCCGACGTCGCTGGAGGAATGGCGCAAGTTCGACGTGATCATCCTCGGCGACCTCGACGAAACCGTCCTCGACGAGCAGGCCGTCAAGTCCATCCGCCACTGCGTCGAGACCCGCGGCGCGACGCTCGTCTGCATCGCCGGCCCGCGCGGCATGCCCCTGGCGATGAGGAACCCCGCCTTCCAGGCCATGCTGCCCATCGGCGCCGTCGCCGCGATGAACGCCGCCAACCGCGCCGACGAGCCATTCCGCGTGGCGATGACGGCCGCGGGGCGCTCTCACGAGATCATGAGTCTCTCCACGAGCCAGGCGGAGAACGAGGCGCTCTGGAACGCCCAGCCGCTCTGGCGCTGGCGGCTGCCCGTCGACGAGGTCAAGCCCGGCGCGGAAATCCTCGCCGTCGCCGCACCCGAAGAGCCCGAGGCCGACACCACGTTCACCCTCGACGCCGAAGCCGCCACTTCCCCCGAAGCCGCCGTCGCCGCCTTCTCCGCCCTGCGCCAGGAGGAAACTCGCCGCGCCCTCGTCGTCGCCCAGGCCTACGGCATGGGCAAGGTCCTCGTCATGCTCACGGACCAGACGTGGCGCCTGCGCTACTGCGTCGGCGACACCCACCACCACCGCTTCTGGGGCCAGATCATGCGCTGGGCCGCCGGCGAACAGCTCCGCGCCGGCAACGTCTACGCCCGCATGGGCACCGACCGCGTCGCCTACACGCCCGACGAGCCCGTGCGCATCCGCGCGCGCCTCGCCGACAACGCGTTCACCCCGCTCGCTTCGCTCAAGCCCGTGGCGATCCTCGTCAACGAGGCGGGAGACGAGACCGTCCGCATCGAGCTGACCCATCAGGAAGGTTCCAACGGTCTTTACGAAGGCACGATCCAGCAGCTTCTCGCCCCAGGCCCCCATCGCGTCAAGCTCGACGTCCCCGGCCTCGGCGGAATCCTTGGCGACAACATGCCCGAATCCCTCGAATGCGTCTTCTCCGTCCTCACCGCGCGCCGCCCGCGCGAGGCCGCTCACGTCACCGCAAACGACCGCGTCCCGCGTGCCCTCGCCGCCCAGTCTGGCGGCAAGGCGCTCTCGCCCGTCGAGGCGGGCGTCCTCGTGGAGGATTTCGGCGAACCCAGCCGGACCGTGGTCGAAAAACTTGAAATTCCGCTCTGGTGCACGCCTTGGCTCTTCGCCGTGTTCCTCGCGGCGCTCACGGCGGAATGGTTGCTTCGCAAGAAAGGAGGACTGACATGAGCAGTCCCGATTACCGCCGGCGCAAGTCGGCCATCCAGTTCTCCGCACTCCCGCCCACCCTGGCCAGCGCCCTCCGCCGCGTCATCCACCGCATTCGCCGCATCATCCTGCTGCGCGGTCTCCTCGCCACGTTCGCCACCGCGCTGCTCGCGCTCCTCGTGGCCATGGCAATCGACGCGACGACGGTGATCCTCAACGTCGTCTGGCGCTACGCGCTCTCAGGCGGCGTGCTGTTCGCCACGCTCTTCACCGCGATGCGTCGGCTGATCATTCCCCTCTCGCGCCCGTTCACGCCCGTGCGCATCGCCGCGCTCATCGAACGCCGTCACCCCGAACTCGAAGAACGCCTCTCCACCGTCGTCGAGCTCCTCAGCGGCGAACAACGCCTCATCGGATCCGAAAGTCTCTTCGCCGTCGTCCTCGAAACCGCCTGCGCCGACGTCGCGAACCTCGACGTGGAGCAGGCCTTCACGCTGCGCACCGTCAAGCCGCGTCTCGTCGCCGCCTGCGCCGCCCTCGCCGCAATCCTCGTCCTCTTCGTCGTCAGCCCGCGCCCCGCTGGACGCCTCCTCTTGCGCGCGATCGCCCCCTTCGCCCAAGTGAACAACTTCTTCGCCGGCATGCTCGTGGTCTCGCCCGGAAATGCCCATGTCATCAGCGGCGATCCGCTCGAAATCACCGCCGTCACCGCCCCGACCCTCGACAGCCAGCCCTTCATCCGTTTCGCCCCCCCCGGACGCGTCCGCACCGAAACCGTCGAACGCATGACCCTCGTCGAAACCCGCCCGGACGGCTCGCTCGTCTATCGCCACCTCGTTCCGACCGTCTCTACGTCCTTCCAGTACCGCATCATCGCCGGGTTCGCCGTCACCCGCCACTACCGCGTCGAAGCCGTCAACCGTCCGGAGGTCTCCGCCATCCAGCTCCAGATGGCCTTCCCCGCCTACACCCGCCGCGAAGACGTCCTGCTGACCAATTCCCTCCACAACCTCTCGGCGCCCGCCGGCACTCGCCTGACTTGGACCGTCCAGTACAACCGCAGCCCGATGCAGGCCGCCCTCCACTACGGCGGCATTCCCCTCGACGGCGAAAAGACGCCCGACGGGGGACGCTGGTCCACCACCCTCGCCGGCAGCGGCGAACGCCCCTGGACGATCCTCCTCAAGGACGCCTACGGCCACACCAACCTCCCCACCGTCCACCTCCTTCGCGTCCGCCCCGACGCCCCGCCCCAGATCACCATCGCCGAGCCCGAGGCGCGCCGCCTTGAGCTGCCGCGCTTCGCCAGCCTCACCCTCAAATGCATCATGGTCGACGACTTCGGCATCGTCGCCCCCGCCATCCAATGGGCCCTCGACGACCAGCCCTACACCCAGGCTTCCCCCATCACCTCCCTCGACGCCACGTCCGACCCCCAGACCTGGAAGGCGGACGTCCCGCTCGAACTCAGCCGATTCCCCGTCTCCGACGCCCGCCAGATCCGCTTCCGCGTCCAGGTTTCAGACAACCTCCCCGACTACCTCGACGGCCCCCATCGCACGTTCTCCGAGGAGATCGTCGTCGTCCTCAACCACCTCGCCGAGTCCGTCGCCGCCCAGATCGCCAAGGAACAGGCCGAAAAAATCGAAAAAGCCCTCGACGAAGTCGAACGCCTGCTCGATACGTCCAGCAAGTCCACCGAAGCGCTGGAACGCGAGCAGCAGAAGGGCAAGACGGCCGAAGACCCGATCGACGCGCTCGAAAAAATCCAGGAGAACCTGCTCAAGGCCGACGAACTCGCCCGGAAAACCGCCGCCGAGGCCGAACAGAGCCTCCACGCCCCCGTCGCCGAGGAACTGGCCGACGCCGCCGCCCGGGAACTGGCCGAAGCGGCCCGCCAGGCCGACCTCGCCCTTCTCGCCGAGAAAGAGGACGTCCCCGAGGAGATCCGCGCCCTCCAGGAGAAGCTCAAGCAGGCCCTCGAGGCGTTCCGCGCCCTTCAGGACCGAAGCGAAGATTTCGCCGAGGATCTTCAGAAGCTCATCGAACTCGACGAGCTGGCCATGAAGGAGGCCGCCCTCGCCGGCAAGGCCGACGAACTGGAGAAGAAGCTCCAGATGGACGCCCTTCTCCAAGAACAGGAGGCGCTCCGCAAGGAGATGAAGCAGCCCCTCGTCCACGATCCGGAGACGTTCGAGACGATGCTCGCCGCCCAGCGGGAACAGCTCGCCGCCGCAAAGACGGAGGCCGCCCGCCTCGCCGCCGAACAAGACCAGCTCCGCAAGCAGACCGAAGCCCTCGAAGACCCCGCCCTCCGCGAGGCCGCCGCCAAGGCACTCGCCGAGCAGACCCCCGCACCCGCCCAGCAGGCCACGCCCGAAGAACTCGCCCGCGCCCGCCAGGAAGATCTCGCCCGCCGTGCCGAGGCGCTCGAGGCCAAGACCCGCGAGATCCAGGAAAGCCTCCGCGACTGGGGCCAGCCCACGGAACGCACCGCCCAGCTCGCCGACGACGCCGCACGCCAGCTTGAAGAAGCCAAACGCAAAGCCGACGAGGCCAAGAACAAGATCGCCAGCGACGAATCCGCAAAGCCAAGACCCGAGCCCGCTGCCGCCGCACAGAAGGCGAAGCAGGCCGCCGAAACCGCACGCGAGGCCGCCCGGGCCGCCGAAACCGCACGTCAGCGCGAAGCCGACGCCAAAGCCCGCGCCGACGAGGCCCGAAAACAAGCCGAGCAGGCCAAGGAAGCCGTCCGCCAGGCCGTCCAGCGCCAATCGCCCGAAAATGCCGCCAAGGCCAAAAAGCTCGTCGAGACCGCCAGAGAGGCCACCGAAGAAGCCCGCCAGGCCGCTGAAGAAGCCCGCGAAGCCGCCGACCAGGCGCGCCGGGAAGCCGAGTCGCTCCAGGCCGCCGCCGAAGAAAAGCGGGCTCAGGCCGATGCGAAGCAGGCCGCTGAACAGGCGCGACAGGCCGCCGAAAAAGCCCCAGCCGAGACCGCCGCACAAACCGCCGCCGAACAGGCGCGACAGGCCGCCGAAGCCGCGAAGCAGGCCGCCGACCAAGCGAAACAGGAGGCCACCGAAGCGGCCCAGGCCCTGAGCGATTCCGACAAGGCGCAGAAGCAGGCCGCCGAAGCGCAGAAGGCGAACGCCGCGGACGCCGCCAAACAATCCGACAAGGCGGCCGAAGCCGCGAAGCAGGCCGCCAAACAGGCGCGGGAGGCCGCGAAGTCCGCAACCGAGCATGCTGCCGCGCTCGAGCAATCCGCGCAGGCCCAGGACGCCTCCGCTCAGGCTCAGCAGGAACTCGCCCAGACACAGCAGAAGGCGGCGCAAGCTGCCCAGGCTGCCGAGGGGCCGGAGGCCGCCCAGGCGGCCCAAGACGCCGCCGCCGCCGCGAAGGACGCCGCCCGGCTCGCGGATGAAGCCGCGCAGGAATCCCGCAAGACCGCCGAGGCGCAGAAGCAGACGGCCAAGGCGTTCGAAGCCGCCGCCCAGGCGCAGGACGCACTCGCTCGCGATCAGGAGCAGACGAAGCCCGCCGAGGGGAAACCCGACGATCCTTTAGCCGCCGCTTCCACGGTCCAGGCTGCGGCAGAGGCCGAGAAGGCCTCCGCCCAGGCCGTCGAGACCGCGAAGAACGAAGGCGAATTGAAGGCCGACGATTTGAATCGCCAAGCCGCGGAAGCCGCCAAACAAGCCGCCGAACTGGCCCGCGACGCCGCGCAGAAGGCCAAGCAGTCTGCAGAAGCGACGATGGACGGGCAGGAGAAAAACGCCAGTCCCGCCGAGTTGTCGCGCCAGGCCGAAGCCAAGGCCGCCGACGCCGAGGCCCTCGCCAAGGAGGCCGCAAAACCGTCCAGCGAGGGCGTGGAGGCGAAACGGGAGACCGACGAAGCGGCCATCGCGCTACGCGATTCCGCCGAAGCCCAGAAGCAGGCCGCCGAAGCGCAGAAGAAAAACACCCCGGACGCTGCGGAGAAATCCGCCCAGGCGGCCGAGGCCGCGAAGCAGGCCGCCGAACAGGCGCGGGAGGCCGCGAAGTCCGTAGCCGAACAAGCCGCCGCCCTCGAGAAATCCGCGCAGGCCCAGGAGGCCTCCGCCCAGGCTCAGCAGGAACTCGCCCAGTCGCAGCAGAAGGCGGCGCAGGCCGCCCAGTCCGCCGAGAAGCCGGAGGCCGCCCAGGCGGCGCAGGACGCTGCCGCCGCCGCAAAAGACGCCGCCCGGCTCGCGAGCGAAGCCGCGCAGAAGGCCCGCGAGACCGCCGAGGCGCAGAAGCAGACCGCCGAGGCGCTCGAGACGGCGGCGCAGGCGCAGGACGCCCTCGCCCGCGCGCAAGAGCAGACGAAATCTTCCGAAGAGAATCCCGCCGCCACGAAGGCCGCCGAAGCCGTGGCCCAGGCCGCAGACGCGGCCGAAAAGGCCGCACAGCAGGTCGCGAAGACCGCCGAAGCCGCCCATGACGATGCCGCCCGCCAAGCCGGCGACCAAGCTCGCGAAGCCGCCGAAGCGGCGAAGGAAGCCGCGACCGAGGCTCGACAAGCGGCTGAGGCGGCACCCCGCGACGACGCTGCACAGGCCGAGGCGCGTGAGTCGGCGAAGCAGGCCGAATCCGCCCGCGATGCGGCCCGCCAATCGCAAGCCTCTGCCGACCAGGCGCGCGACGCCGCGGCGAAGGCCAGAGAATCGCTCGCGCTGGCCGAACAGTCAGCCGCCAAGACCGAAGCGGCCGAGGAAGCGGTGCGCCAAGCGCATGATGCCCCAACCGAAATCCAGGCGCAACGCCAGGCCAACGCCCGCGAGGCCGCCGAGCAGACCGCCGAGGCCGTGCGCCAGACCCAGGAAGCCGCCGCCCTCGCCCGCGAGGCCGCCGCGCGGGCGCAGGAGCAGGCCCAGAACCGAGCGGACGAACAGCGCCGCGCCGCCGAAGCCCAGGCCGCGCAAGCCGAGGCCCAGGCCGAGGCCGAGACCTCGCGCGCCGCCGATGCGGCCGAAGCGCTGGCGGAGCGCGCTCGCGACGACGCCTTGCGCGCGGAAGCCGCGAAATCGGAGGCCGAGGCTGCCTCCCGCCGCGCGGTCGAACAAGCCGAACAGAAGGCCCAGGCCGCGCAAGCCGCGAAGGATGACCAGCAGCCGCATGCGCAGATCGACGAAGCCCAAGCCAAGGCCGATGCCGCGCAGCGCGCCGCCGAGGAGGCTCGTCAGGATCTGGAGCAGGCCCGCGCCGAAGCCCAGGCCGCCGCCACGCAGATGAAGGCCGATCTCGCGCTCGCGCAGCAGACGCTCGAACAGCTCGCCGCCATGCAGGCCGAACAAGCCGCGCAACGCCGCCAGGACGCCGCGAAAACACCCGATGCCGCCGCATCCGGACGCGCCGATGCGCAACAGCGCGCCGCCGACGAGCTGACCCAGCGCGCCCGCCAGATGGAGGCGGAAGCGGCGAAGCCACTCGATCCCGCCCAGACGCCGTCGCGGCGCGAAGCCGCCAGTCCCCTCCCCGTCCAGGCCGAGGCGCAGCGCGCCCTCGACCAGGCCGCCCGTTCGCTTGAGCAGGCGGCGGATTCCATGAAGCCGCTCTTCGACCAGCTTGCCAGCCAACTCGACCGCGCACCGTCCAATCCGCCTCCGAGCACGCCGCCAACGACGGCCGCCGCCGCGCAGGAGCAGGCTCGCCAGGCGCAGGCGCGCGCCGAAAGCCTCCTTCAGGATGCCAGCCGACCCGAATTCTCCCCGGGACAGCGGGAACAGGCCCTCGATCAGGCGCGCCAGCAACAGGACCGCGCCCTCGCCGAGCAGGGCAAGGCCGTGGATTCCCTCGCTGCACCGCAACCTGAGGCCCCGCGCCTGGCCCAGGAAGAGGCCCGCGCCGTGCAGCAATCAGCCCGCGACGCCCTCGAAGCCGCGCTGCGCGACCAGGCCGAATTCAACCAAGCTCGGACGCAGGCGAAGACGTCCGCAGAAGCGGCCTTCGGCGCCCTGGATGCCGCCCGCGAACAGGAGAAAGCCGCCGCCCGCGCCGCACAACAGGCGGACGACGCGCTCAAAGCTTCGGAGGCCGCGCCCGACAACACGCAGCGGCAGGCGGCCATGCGCGCCGCCGAAGACGCCGCCATGCAGGCTCGCCAGCAGGCCGAGGCCGCGCGCAGCCGCGCCCGCGATCTGCAGACCGTCGCCGAAGCCGCGCGCAAGCTCGAGGCCGAAGCCCGCGAGGCCTTCGACGCCGCGCTCCAGAACACCCGGAGCATGCAGCACGAAGCCGGCATGGCGCAGATGGAGGCCTCCGCCGCGCTGCAAACCCAGCCCACGGAATTCGCCACCACGCCCGAACGCCCGCGTCCCCAGGCAATGAAGGCCGAGGCCGCGATGAACGAGGCGCAAGCCGCCTGGCGCGAGCTGGCCGCGATGAACAATCTGGAGCAGGCCGCGGCCGCGGCGGGCGAAGCGCAGCGGCAGGCGGCGGAGCACCAGGCGGAAGCGCAGCGCGCCGACAGCCTCGAGGCGATGCGCGCGGCCCAGCAACAGGCTGTCGAGCGCCAGCGCCAGGCGGCCGCCGCGCTCGAACAGATGATGCAGGGTCTCCCCGGCGGCGAGACGCCGTCCCAGCTCGAACAGGGTTTTCAGGAAGCGCAGGAGGCTCAGCGGCAGGCTGACGCGATGCAGGAATCCGCGACGGAAGCGCTTCGCGGCGCCGAGCGCTCACGGCAGCAAGCCCAGGGCGCGCGCGAACAGGCGCGCAACCTCGCGCAGCAGGCGCAGACGAACCCCGCGATGCAGGAGCAGTCCAGCCAGGCCGATTCCCAGGCCGCGCAGCAGGAGCAGGCCGCGCAGCGTGCGGAGCAGAGCGCACGCCAGGCCCAAGCCGCCGCCGCGCAGGCGCAGCAGGCGGCCGCCCGCCGCGGCGAAAACGCCATGACGGCCACGCAGTCGGCGCGCGCCGCCCAGAAGGAGAGCCTCCGCGAGCAGGCGGACGACGCCGTCGAAACCGCCGCCGCCGCGCTCCAGCGCCAGGCCCAGAAGCTCGCGGCTCAGCTCGACATCCCGCTCGAGCAGATGCCGAGCGCCAACGCGGCGCGCCAGCGCCAGGAAAGCGACGAGCCCCAGGACTCCGCCGGCCAGCCGTCCTCACCCGCCGACCCCGCGGCCCAAGCTTCCCGCAGCGGCGAAAAATCCACCAACGACGCCAAGATGGACGATGGCGAACGCGGTGCCGCAAGCGAGAATTTCGAAATGGACGACGTGGCGGAGTCCGAATCCGGCGGGCTCTTCCCCTCTTGGTTCCGCTTCCCCGGCTTCCACAGCGGCGAGGCCGAGACCGAAGGCTGGAAGGAAGTGCCGCCCGAATACCGCGGTCTCGTCCGCGACTATTTCAAGAAACTTTCCGAAGAGGAGGACGCCCGTGAATAGACTCGCGCTCGCATTGGCCCTGGCCTGCGCGCTACCCGCCTCGCCCTTGTTCGCCCAGCTTGCCCAGAACCCCGACCTGCGCGCCCGCGTAGAGGAGTCCGTCAACCGAGGGCTCGACTACCTTGCCGGCGCAATCACCGACCAAGGCCACTTTGAAGGCAACTACGGCCGCACGACCGCCATCCCCGCCCTCGCCGGCATGGCGTTTCTCTCCGCCGGCCACCTGCCCGGCGAAGGCCCGTATGGCGACAAGATCAACCTGATCGTCGACTACATCCTCAACAGCGGCGAATCCGTCCAAATCGGGCCCCTGAAAAACAACGCGTACTTCGGCCGCAAGGAAAACGGCAAGATGTACTCGCATTCCATCGCAACGCTCTTCCTCTCCGAAGTGTCCGGCATGGTCGATCCCGAGCGCCAGAAGAAAATCGACGACATCCTGCCCGACGCCGTCCGCCTCATCCTCGACGCCCAGGCCGTGAAGAAGTCCGACGCCGATGCGGGCGGTTGGCGCTACGAGCCGAATTCGTCGGACAGCGACATGTCGTGCAGCGGCTGGGCGCTCATGGCGCTTCGGTCCGCACGGCTCAACGGCGCGCCAGTGCCCGATGAGGCGATCGACCGCGCGGTCAAGTACATCAAGCGCAGCCAGAACCCCGGCGAAGGATTCTTCGGCTACCAGAACGCCTCGGGCAACCCGAACACGCTGACCGGCGCGGGCATCCTCTGCCTCGAACTCTGCGGCCGCCACAACGACGAGGCGTCGCAACGCGGCGTGGCCTATCTGAATAAGAATTTTCAGCACCTGGCCAACGAAAACCGCAGTTTCTACGGGCTCTACTACGCCTCGCAGGGCCTTTTCCAGATGGGCGGCGAAACATGGAAGACGTTCGAAACGTGGATGTACGACACCTGGATCCCCCAGCAGAAGTCCGAGGGGTTCTGGGATCGCGGCGAAGAGAACAGCGCCGCCTACCAGACCGCCCTCTGCATTCTCGCCTTCACCGTGCCGTACCGCCAGCTCCCCATCTACCAGCGCGACGAAACCGTCGACGAGTGAGGTCCCCTGTCACATATTCGGTGTCCTACCGCGCGCCTTTGCGGCGGTTGCATTCCCGGCAGAGCATCTGGCAGTTCGTCGGGAGCGTCTTGCCGCCCTCGATCCAGGGCGTGACGTGGTCCGCCTCCATGCC
>CAYVJM010000019.1:0-1041 GCA_964451695.1 uncultured Lentisphaerales bacterium
AGCCCAGCGCGATGATCGCGTCGAACTTGCCGGACTTGGCGAGCCGCTGCGCGGCGTGGGGGATCTCGGCGGCGCCGGGGACGCGGACCAGCACGATGTCCTCCGAGCGGGCGCCGTGGCGGACGAGGCAGTCCTCCGCGCCCTTGACGAGCTGCTCGGTGAAAAAGCTGTTGAAGCGGCTCACCACCACTCCGAATTTACGGCCCTGCGCCGAGAGCTGTCCTGCGATTTCCTTCATGCGATCCTCCTGTCGTTCTGACGACCGCCTATTAAGCGAAAAAAACGGCGGAAAATCAAGCCAAAACGACATGCCGCGATACCCCCAGTTGCCTTTTGGCCGTCGAAATGGTTTAATAGGTCCGTTTTCTTTTCAAAAGGCCAAAAAGATGAGTATCAACAGCGGAGACAAGTTCCGCCAGTCGCTGCCGGAGTCCCGGCGCGTGGTGGTCAAAATCGGCAGTCGCGTCATCGTCCGGAAGTCCGGCAAGCCCGACAAGGCCCGGATCAAGCGGCTTGTGTTGCAGCTTGCGGCCATGCACCGCGCCGGCTACGAGCTGGTCGTCGTCAGCTCGGGTTCGATCGCGGCCGGCATGGAGGCGCTGGGCATGCCGAGCCGTCCGACGGCCGTGCCCGATTTGCAGATGTGCTCCGCCGTGGGGCAGGGCAGGCTGATCGCCACTTACGCCGAGATGTTCGGGAAGCTGAAGATCATGGTCGGGCAGATGCTGCTGACGCACGACGACTTCGAGAGCAAGATCCGCCTGGCGAACCTGCGCCGCACGATGGACCACATGCTCCGGACCCGCGTCATCCCGATCATCAACGAAAACGACGTCGTCGCGGACGAGGAGGTCAAGGCCGATCTCTCCCTCGGCGACAACGACAACCTCGCCTCCCTTGTCGTCCGCCAGACGCGCGCCGACCTGCTGATCCTCCTGTCGACGGTCGACGGGCTCCGCGCGTACGACGCGAAGGGCCGCACCCGCCGCGTGCCGTACGTCGAAGCGGTCAACAAGGCCGTCCTCCAGCTCGTGCGCCCGC
>CAYVJM010000019.1:1051-6718 GCA_964451695.1 uncultured Lentisphaerales bacterium
ACTCCAAGCTCCGCGCCGCCGACGCCTGCATGAAGGCGGGCTGCAACGTCGTCGTCGCCGACGGCGGACGCAAGGACGTGCTCGCGAACATCATCGCCGGGCGCGACGAAGGGACGCTGTTCATCGGCGCCCCGGTCTGATCTTCTCCCGGCCCGACATGGACAAGGACGCCATCCAGAAACTCGCCCTCAGGGCCCGCGCCGCGCAGCGCGTGATGCTCGGCTTCTCCAGCCGGAAGAAGCGGGACATCCTCGCCGCGATCGCCGACGCGCTGGAGCGCGCTCGCGAGGCGATTCTCGCCGCCAACGCCGAGGATCTCGCCGAGGCGGTGTCGCGCGGGCGCCCCGCTGGCTTTGTCGATCGCCTGACGCTCTCCGAGGCGCGCTTCGCGAATGTCGTGCGGGCCTTCCGCGTCATCGCCGACTCGAAGGATCCCATCGGCGAACAGATCAGCCGCTGGATTCGTCCCAACGGCCTCGAAATCGTCCGCAAGCGCGTGCCCGTCGGTCTCGTCGGCATCGCCCTGGAGTCCCGCCCTCACGTCGTCGCCCTCGCCTCCGCGATCTGCTTCAAGGTGAACAACGCCGTGATGGTGATTGGCGACGAGGAGGCCCGGCGCACGAGCGAGCTCCTGGCCGCGACGATTCGCGCGGGCGGCGCCGCCTCCGGGCTCCCGCCCGAGGCGCTCCAGCTCGTCTGCACCGAGGACAATCTCCTTGCCAGCCGCTTCATGACCTCCCTCGAAGGCATCGTCGACGTCGCGATCCCCCGCGGCAGCTTTTCCTTCGTCAGCGACATCGTCGAACACGCCCGCATCCCCGTCCTCAAGCATCGCGGCGGACTCTGCCACGTCTACGTGGACTGCGACCGCCGCCGCCCCGACGCCCCTGCGACGGGCGACGACGCCTCGGCCGGCGCCATGGCCATTTCCAAGGTTGTCTGCAGCGTCCCGAGCCCCGAGCTGGGTCCCGCCTCTCCCGGAGATTCCGGCGCGGGCCGCGTCGACATCGCCAAGGCCGTCGCCATCGTCCTCAACTCCCGCTGCTACGAGCCCTTCGCCTGCAATGCGGCGAGCGTCGTGCTGCTTCACCGCCGCATCGCCCCCGCATTCCTTCCCGCCCTCGAAGCGGCCGCCGCAGACAAGGGCGTCGTCCTCCATGGCGACGAGGCCGTCCGCCGCATCCTTCCCGCCGCCGCTCCGGCCGACGCCGACGAATGGCGGACGCCGCGCAAGGATCTTTCGCTGACGCTGGGCGTCGTGGACACCATCGACGAGGCCGTCTCGCGCATCAACGAGTGCGGATCCCACCTTTCCGACTCGATCGTCTCCGCCGACGAGGGCGCCCAGAACTACTTCATGCGCGAGGTCGATTCCGCCGCCGTCTACAGCAACGCCTCCACGTGCTTCTCCGACGGTGGCGAGTTCGGCATGGGCGCCGAGATCGGCCTCAGCACCGACAAGCTCAACGCCCGTGGTCCCATCGGCCTCGAGGACCTCACCAGCATGAAATACCTGGTTCGCGGCGACGGCCAGACGAGGGGCTGACGCCATGGCCGGGCCCTCCGCCATTCTTGTCGTGTCCAAAGACGACTACCTTCTCTCGATCAAGGCGAAGGAGCTGCTCGACGCACTGGTTCCCGTCGAGAATCGGATGTTCGGGCTCGAGATCGTCGACTGCGCCGTGGACACCGTCGATGCCGCCGTCCAGGCGCTTCGCAAGGTTCAGGGGTCGCTCGTCCAGCAGGGGTTTTTCAGCGAAAGCAAGACCGTCTGGATGCGCGACATCGGCTTCTTCGAATCCAAGCGTCTCCAGAAGTCGACGACCCTCGCGGACGCCCTCTCGGCTTTCTGCGACTGGCTTCGCTCACCCGGTGTTCCTGAGGGGTTCACGCTTCTGGTCACGAGCACCGGCGTCCCCAAGACCGTGAGGTTCTTCAAGACGTTCGAAACCCTTGCCAAGGCGGGCTCCGGCCAGATCGTCAGCATCCCCGAGCCCTCCGAACGGGATGCGATCGACCGCGCGCTCGCGGCCGCGAAGGCCATCGACCTGCCGATGGGCAAGGATGTCGCCGCGGCGTTTGTGGCGCGCGTCGGCTATGCGCCGCGCGACATGATCATGGAGATGGAGAAACTCGCCATCTATGCCCAGGGTCGCCGGCCGACGGCCGAGGACGTCGAGGCCATCTGCACGTTCAACGCCGGCGGCGAGTTCTGGGATCTGACGGACGCCTTTGGCCAGCACGACCTCACGAAGACCCTCAAGGTGCTCCACAACCTCTACGCGAAGCGCACCGAGCCGATCATCCTGTTCCTCCAGATCCAGGCGCGTCTCAACGAACTCTACCTCCTCTGCGAAAGTCTGGCCTCCAAGCGCCTGACGGATTCGGGACGCTGGGATCCCTCCCTCGGCGAGGAGGACGTGGCGGCCGTCCGGGCGCTCGGGCCGTTCGATGTCCCGGCCAAGGCCCCTTGGCGCTTGGGCAACCTGATGGCGCAAGCTCGCAAGTGGACGCCCGCCCAGCTCAAGCGCGCTCGCACGGTGATGATCAAGGCCCACGAGCGGATGGTCAGTCTCGGGGTCGACGCCGAGACGCTCCTCGAGATGGCCATCGGCGACGCGATGCGAACGTCCCGGTAGCGCCGCGTCCAACGCCTGCGATCGGATTTTCTTTCACTATCTCGACGCCTGCATGCTGGTCCCGGCTTCATCGCCGGCGAAGGCCAGCGCGCCGGTGGGGCAGGCCGCGACGCAGTCGGCGGCGAGCGACCGCAGCGCTGCGTCGAGGGGCTCGTCGAAGGGAACGCCGACCCGGACGTTGAAGCCGCAGCCGATGAACGCCAGTCCCAGGGGGGCCTGGTGGAGCTTCGTCAACCGCACGCAGATGCCGCACGCGATGCACTTGCCGGGTTCGTAGACGGTGCCGCCCTGGCGCTGGATGGTCAGATGCCGCCGTTCCGCCGGCTTCCATCCGCCGGGGCCGAGTCCGTGGGTTTCGGCCATGATGCGGAGCTTGCAGACGTCCGCCTTGCGGCATTCGCAGTGGAGGCATCGCGCGGCTTCGCGTCGCGCATCCTCTGGGGTGCAATCGGTCGCGAGGTTGTCGTCGACGACTCGGGGCTCCGCGGAGGCGCCGGCCGCGAGCATGGCTGAGAGTTCGGCAGGGTCGATGGGCGCTCCGATGCGGTGCCGATAGCGGCTCGGTTCTCCTTCGACCGGTTCCCCGCGGAGCATCTGCCCGACGGCGGCGGCTGCCGTCCGGCCCTCGCCCACGGCGCGGGCGGCGATGCGGCCCGGGAATACGGCGGCGCCGCAGGCGAAGACCGTCGGGAGCGCGGTCCGATGGGTCAGGCGTTCGCAGGCGAGCCCGCGAGCCGTTGCGTCCAGGCCCAGCCGTCGCGCCGCCGCCGTGTCGACGGGGCCGCAGGCGAGAACGACCGCATCGAAGTCCGCGATCAGCGAGGCCAGGGAAACGTCGCGTCCCACCTCGACGCCGCGATTGACCGTCACGCCGCGTTCGAGGACCCAGGCGATGTCGCTTTCGAGTGCGTCGGACGGAAGGCGCGAGCGGAGTTCAGGCGCGCGCAGGCCGCCGCCAAGCTGCGCTTCGCGTTCAAAGAGCGTGCAGGCATGGCCGGCGGCGCGGAGCGAGGCCGCGGCGGCGAGTCCGGCGGGACCGCCGCCGACGACGGCCACGTGAAATCCGGTTGGGGCGGACGGGGAGAGGGCGCCGGAAGACGCGCCGGCGACGCGATGGATTGTCCGGATGGCCACGGCGGCGTCGAGACCTCGGCGGCGGCAGGCCTTTTCGCAGGGCGCGGGGCAGATGCGACCGAGCGTGACGGGGAGGACGAGATCGCGGCGGGTCAGGCGGGCGGCCGTGGTGGGGTCGCCCGCCGCCAGCGCGTGCAGCATGGCGGGAATGTCGAGACCGGCGGGGCAGGCGAGGCGGCAGGGGCCTTCGCAGTCGCCGAGATGGTCGCCCAGCAGCAGTTCCAGCGCCTCGCGCCGGGCGGCGAGCACGGCGGGGCTGGCGGTGGCGATGTGGAGACCGTCCCGCACGGGCGTGGAGCAGGCGGGGAGGAGACGGCCTGTGGCGAGATCTTCGACGACGCAGAGCATGCAGGAGGTGGCGTGTTCCAGATCGTCGCGGTGGCAGAGCGTGGGCACATCGAACCCCAGCGCGCGAATGGCCGCGAGCAGCGTGGCGCCCTCTGGGGCGCTTGTCGGGGTGTCGTTGATCGTAATTGTGGCCATGGACGGAGCAGCGGACGGGATCGTCGGGAACGGGGCTCGCAACGCGGGTACATTGTTTCACACGCGTCCGGGAAACTCAAATCCGAAATGGGTGCGAGTCCAGATCATGCAAATCGGCGCTTGACGGGCGAGATTGCCTTCTGCAATACTTCCTGCAATTCGATTTGGGGGTGCGTGTTGCTGGGGTGGGCCCCCGACAAAACCGAAGAAGGAGGAGGCAATCCATGGCAACCAACAGCCGAGACGACGGGAAGATTCTGCCGACCTATTGGCAGATACTGGACGCGGCGCGCGAACTGTTCGCCAAGAACGGCTTTCGCGACACGACCATCCGCATGATTTCCAAGAAGGCAAAGGTCAACGGAGCCTCCGTCAACTACTATTTCCGTTCGAAGGCCGCGCTCTACGAGGCGATCTTCCACGAGGCGTTCGAGAAGATGGGCAAGCCCACGACCGGGCTCGTCTCGACGGTCGTCGACCAGAAGTCCTGGGAGGCCGCGCTGGACGCCTGGGTGACGTTCATGCTGACGCTCTTCCTGAAGGAGGATCCCGAGATATCCCTGGTGCGCCAGCTCGTCGCCCGCGAACGCAGCATGCCCACGCAGTACTGCGATGATCTCTTCGGCGAGTTCTTCAATCCGATCGTCGACACCTTCCGCAAACTCATCCGAATGGCGCTGCCCGATGCTTCGGAGGAAGATCTGCAGTGCGTTTGCGTTTCGTACCTCGGGCAATGCACCTGCTTCATGCATCGCGATCCGCCTTGGGACAAGGTCGTCGTCTGCCAGGCCGTTTCGCGTACCCGCTGGATCCAGATGATGCGCAAGCAGATTCTGGGTAACATCACATCCCGCCTCGCATTCAAGCGAAACACCCAGTTCTAGCGTTGGCGACCCCGGGACCGGGAGGCGTGGCATTCAACGGAGGCGGGGAGCCGTGATCAGAACTTTTTGGATCGGTGTCGTGGGTTTGGTGGCCTGCGTGGCAGGCGCGCAGGCGCGTTGGACGTATGGAGACGCCTATCTCTGGACGCGCGACGCGGGCGTCGGCGCGATGTCGAAACAAGGCGAAGTGTACGTGATCGAGCATGCCGGCAAGCAGGACTGGAGCTTGTCGGGATTTCCCCGCATTCCTGTCGAAGCCGGCGATGTTTTCGAGATGGTCTGCCGGATCAGGATCTCCTCCGACGCGGAGCCGGTCGACGCCGAGACCGGCGTGATCCTGCGCGATGGTAAAGGCAACGTGCTGACGTGGGTCTACGGCGGCGCGAAGGCGACGGGTTCGAACGACTGGACGGATGTGAAGTCTCGGTTCATCATCCCGCGTCAAACCGCCTCGATCGAGCCTCGCGTGATCGGGCACGGCAAAGCCACGGTTTGGATCGAGGGTTGCGGGGTCACGCGAAGCGGGA
>CAYVJM010000019.1:6728-10754 GCA_964451695.1 uncultured Lentisphaerales bacterium
GTCCGGAAATGAGGGCTGAGACGATGCTCGGCAATGCGGATCTTCGGATTTCGCTGGATGGAACGACCGGCGGATTCACGGTCCGCGACGTCCGCACCGGACGTGTGTGGAGTCCGTCGGACGACGCGGGCTGGCTGGTGCTGGGCGTCAAGGTTTCCGATGACAAGCTTGCCGCGACCGTCTCGCTTCTGGAGCCGGAAACGGGGACCGAGATGCAGGCGGTGTTCCGGGTCGACGAACGGAGACCGGAAGTCTGCGTCGAGATTTCCGCGGAAGGCCCGCTGGCGAAGCCGATCGATTATCCTGTGCCGTTTGCGACGCGCAAAGGTGATCGGCTGATCGTCCCGATGAACGAGGGTGTCGGGCTGCCTGTTGACGAGGAGCACAAGGGGCTGTGGCGCCTCGTCGCCTACGGCGGGCACGGCATCTGCATGGGCTTCTTCGGCGTCGCGGACGACAAGGCGGGCGACGGCTGGATGTGCATTCTGGAGACGCCGGACGACGCCGCGATGAACCCCCGGAAATCCGCATTGAACGGACTCTGGCAGGTCGGACCGTCCTGGGAGGCTACGAAAGGCCGGTTCGGCTACACGCGCAAGGCGCGTTATGTCTTCTTCGACAAGGGCGGGCACGTGGCCATGTGCAAACGCTACCGCGACTATGCCAAGCAGATCGGGCTGTTCAAGCCGTTTACGGAAAAGGTGAAGATCAATCCGAAGATCGATCTCCTCATCGGCGCCGCGAACATCTGGAATTTCGATGCGGGTCAAGACAAGCTGCGGCTTGTCTCCGAAATGCAGGCGTTGGGCATGAAGCGCCTGCTGTGGAGCGGAGCCGGGAGTGCGGAGGAGCTGGCCGCGATGAATGCCATGCCGCACGTGCTGACGAGTCGTTATGACATTTATCAGGACATCATGGATCCCGCGAACTTCGACAAGATCCAGTACCGGCATGGAGATTGGGTGACCGAGGCGTTTCCGCAGGACATCAACTGGGCGGGGCCGAATGGTTTCTGGCGGCGCGGGTGGCAGATCGAGCCCAAGGACGGAGGGGAGATGATCCCCTGCGCGGTGATCTGAGATTCGAAGGCCGTCGGTTATGCGCGAAAGCGAATCTCCGATGAACTCAAAACGAAGCCCTACGCCGCGCGCTTCATCGACACGACGGTCGCGGCTCCGTGGTTCGAATGCTACCATCCGGACCATCCGATGACCCGGACTGAAAGTCGCCGCCATAAAATGGAGCTGCTGCGGCTGGTGTCCGAGGAATTTAATCTCGTGTGCGGAAGCGAGACGGGGCATGAAGCCTCCGTGCCGTTCTGCGATTTCTTCGAGGGCATGTTGAGCCTGGGACCCTACCGCGTGGCCGATGCCGGGAGGAACATGTGGCGCGTTCCTACTCGACCAGAACACCGCGTTGACGATGGACTCCAACAGCGTGGTGACCGTCACCGGGACCGGACGGGTGGGGCGCAACCTCGGTAGTGTCACCGTGAACTGTCCGGCATTCGGCGTGGTGCAGGGAACCGGCGAGTTGGATCTCGGCCTCTTTCTCCACAACGGTTTCCTGAGGCCCGGCGGTGCGGATTCCGCCGGCGTGCTGACCATCAAGGGCATGGTGACCAACGCCGCGCCCGCCAACGCGGCGATCGAGATCGATATCGGGGGGTGCAACGAGGGCGAGTATGATCGCCTCGTGGTCGGAACGAACACTACGGCGGCGGGGGTTCCGGGGCGCCTGCATGCCGGCGGCGCGCTGGTGGTCCGGTTGCTGGATGGTTTCCAGCCGGTGCGGAACGACACGTTCCAGATCCTGTCGTTCGTCTCGTTCACGGGCGCCTTCGACAGGTTGGATCTGCCGGGAAATCCCATTCACTGGGATACCACGCAATTGCCTGTGACCGGCGAACTGCGCTACATCGGCCCGTCGGGGACGCTGATTATTTTGAAGTAGGATCTACCGCGAGCCAGACCCTGGGTCCCAGGCTAGTGTTTAGCCTCCCACGACTGGCTATCCGCACGGACAAGCGGAACGGCAGGACCGGTGCAGGCCGTGGCATCGAATCGATCGAGCTTGAGGTCGCGCACATGCCGGGCTACGAGGGGCGCGTCGGCTTCGATCACGCCGGAGACGTTGTCGAAGCGGACGCCCTCGATCGGGGAATCCGCGGTGCCCTCCAGCCAGACTGGCTTCTTCCCCTTGAACGCGATGTTCGAAAAGGAGAACCGCGAAAGCTCGCGCAGGCGGATACCGCCTTCGCAGAAGATGCGGATGGGGTGACTCCCCGACACAATATCGATGTCGCTGAAGCGGATGTCCGATACCTTGAGATAGCCCTGGCAGCCTTTTCGGAGATAGCGGATCGGGGATTCGCAGTGGATGCCGATGCCCGTTCCGCGGAACGTCAGATGACTGAAGGAGCAGTTGCGGATGGTGTCGTCGCTCGGGCAGCCGATCCGGATCCCCTGACACCGGCTGTCCAGGGCGCAGTGTGACACCAGGACCTCCTCGCAGACGACCGGAACGTCGGGACTCTTGCGGATCGCCCGGAGGATGATGCAGTCGTCCCCCGTCCGGAGGAAGCTGTCGCTGATCGTCACGCGGCGGCAGCCGTCGAGGTCGATGCCGTCGTTGTTGATCATCTGCTGGCAGCCGGCGACGCGGACCCGCGTGATGTTCACGTCCTCGCAGGCGATCAGCCAGAATGTCCATCCGGGGGAGTCGATGAACGATACGCCGCTGAACAAGACGTTGCGGCAGTTGTAGAACTGGACCATGCGGGGTCTCGGATGCGGAGGCTTCGCGAAGAACGCGCCGTCTGGGACGTTCCGGTCGTAAAACGCCGGGCCCGCCCCGTTGATTTCGCCAGCGCCGGTGATGGCGACGTTCTCGGCGTTCGCGCAGGCGATGAGGCACTTCCTGGAGTTTTCTGGAGCGACCGCGTCGAAACCGGGATCCGTGAAGTCATCGTACCGCTCGGGGCTGTCGTATCCCTGGATGCGCGAGCCAGCCGGGATGTTCAGTTCGACATTGCTTTTCAGGTAGAGCGTTCCCGAGAGGAAGACCCCGGGCTCGAGCCGGACTTTCCCGCCGCCCGCCCGCGCCGCCTTGTCGATCGCCGCTTGGATGGCTTGCCCCGTCTTCTCGTTGACACAGTATTCCATGGGTCGGATTCCTTTCGTTCGCCTCAGTCTACACGATGCGCGTCGGCCCCTCCACAGAAAACGCATGGTGGCCTTGCGTGCTTGACAGTCTACCGCGGTCTGGAGTAACGTTCAACCGATGAAAACATCAGAAGTCGTGCGGGTGGGTCGGTGGGCGGGTTTTCTGTGCGTGGGCTGGATCGCGACCGGCATGGCGTCGGCGGAGCCCGCGTCGGCGCTCGAGATGACGGGCGCACAAAAAGTCCTTGAAGCGGTTGCGAAGGCGGCGGCGACCACCAATGCGGTCGCCGCTCCGGACGAGTCTGCGAAAATCCGGGAGCAATTCAAGGCGGATCTCGACCGGTTCCGTGCCGCTCAGGCTGGAATGGCGCCGGATCAAGCGGCTGCGGAATGGCTGTCGCTGTTCGATCGCTCCTGGACGCTTCCCCCCGATTCCTCGCGCCGGGCCATGATGGCGATGGACCCGTTCGGACATTTAGACGAATCCGAGGAGGACACGGTCTCTCCGCACGCCGTTGTCGCGGCGCTTCCCGAGCCCTCTGCCTGGGACGCTCTTGCTGCCGCGGTCGAGAAGCGTCCTCCTCCGAAACCGGAGGGGCTTCGGTTCGAGACGTTGTTGAGGATCCTCGTCGACCACTTGACGGGTTCAATCGAAAAGCTCGAGAAGGACATGACTGCGTTTGAAACGCAAATCGCGGACCTTGAGGGCTATGAGAGGGATCGCGCCCGAAATGTGCTTCGGGAGCTTCGGCAGTTTGTGGACTCCAGTCGCCAGAGCGGCACTGCCGAGGACGTCATGCGGCAGTTGGAGAAGGCGCTTGCGTTTCAAAAGGCAGCGAAAAAAGGATCCATCACGCTCGAT
>CAYVJM010000019.1:10764-16985 GCA_964451695.1 uncultured Lentisphaerales bacterium
TCTCCCCGACTTGGTTTCGCTCGTCGGTGAAAAGCGCGCGGAGGGCCTGATAGTCTCGGCGCTGGAAACCCCCGGCGTTTTGATGGAGATCAAAAACGGCGAGGGCACGATGGCCCTGGCCCGAAGACTGTGCCTCGAACGCATCGACACGTTGCTGGAGCCACAATGGGCGCTTGTGAATTCGCCGGATGCCGTCGCGCTTTACGAGGGGCTGGCCAGGAAATTCCCTCCGCAGTCTTCCTCCGATCGGGAGGAGATCATGCGATCCGAGTTCGTCGCCGGGAGCGGATTCTCCAATTACGGGGAGACGTACGCGTCGCGGGTGGCGAAAGGGCATTACGTTGCCGGGCTGCTGGTTCAGAATCGGGCGCAGGATGCGTTCGCCTTCGTCACGGCTTTGCCGAAGGACGAGCTGGACGGGGTCTGTCGTGTTCTCCGGGCAAGCCTGGATCTCGCGGATCGGGCGGTTCCCGCCGACGCGCTATTCGACTTCTGCGGGCGGATGGTCCAGGCGAAGGAGGGCCAGGTGTTCTGGTCGCTGTACATCGACGTGGCGATGAAGATGGGCAAGACCTCGGAGATCCTCGAGCGCCTTTCCGCAGAGGCGGCCCGGGCGGATCGGGCCTTTGGTCAGCAGATCGAAACGTCCAAGATTCTCGTCGACGGGTATTTGGCGGTCGATCGCGTCGACGATGCCGTTGGCGTGATGCGGAGCATCCTGCAAATGAAGGCTTCCGGGAAATCCTCGGAGGCCAAGACCGCCCTCGAAGAAGCGCAAATGGGGCAGGCGCTCGGACTGGCCATGCTCGGACGCCTCCTCGACAGACCGGAGTGGGTGTCCGAGGGAATCGAGGCCTTGGCGCGCCTCGTGGATGTGAAGAAAGCGGTCGCGATACGCGAACACGATTACGACTTGGAATACAAGATCCGCGAATATCGGAGGCTGCTCCTGGACAATCGGCAATACGCCAAGGCGGAGGCGCTTCTGGTGGATGCCATGGCGGCGAAGCTCGCGCGCAAGGCGTCGCGTCCGGACTATGACGATGACGCGGCGTCACTTGACCCCGAGCAGATTCAACTGGCGGAGATCTACTACCGCACCGGTCGTCACGGCGACATCCTTGAGCTTTTGGAGAAATCTCCGTGGTGGGGCGCGGAAGACCTCGCGGGCCTCCGCGACTCCTCCGCCAACATTGAGACGCCGCTTGCCGTGATGGCGGCGGCAGGGCTGCGTTCGGCGGGGCGCACGGCGGAAGCGGTCGCCATTCTGAAGAATCAAATCTACGCGTCGCCGGGCGAAGACGATGCCTACACGCTGCTGGTCGAGCTCTCGCAGGAGGACCTGGTCCCCTGGCTGGATGCGCTATACCAGCGCGATCGTTTTGAGGAGCGTCCGCTGATCTGGAAGGCCCATGTGCTGATGAAGGCCGGCAGGCTCGACGAAGCGGAGACGGTGATTCGCGAGGCGTTGCGCGTGGACCCCACCGATGGCGAGACCCAGGCGGGGGATCGCGTGCGCGCCTACGCCGTCATGTCCCAAATCAAGGCGGCCCAGGGCAAGCCGGACGATGCGAAATTCTTCGCGGACGTCGTGGAGTCGGTCAAAATCGCCGAGCATGGCGACGAACTGACCGGCGCCGGATTGACGACGCGAAGCATCGCCGTCTATGAAAAGGCCCAGGGCTATTTCGCAGATGCCTATTGCGTTCAATGGCGCCTGGCCAAGCGCCTCGACGAACTCGGCAAGAAGGAGGAGGCGGAGAAGCACTACCGGATCGCCTTTGAGCGCATGCCCGAACAGTTCGGCCAAGTGGCCAGCTTCTGCTTCGGCTGCGAGGGCGCCTTTGACAGCAAAAACAGCCAGAGCGCGGCCGAGAAGGTCTTGCTGGGACTCGAGAAGGCTGGGCCTGGACGGCCTCAGGTCCACTATCTTCTCGGACAGTTGCGCGAAGCCCAGGGGCGTTTTCCCGAGGCCTACGCCTACTACCGGAAGGCCGTTGAAATGGATCCGGGCTATCTGGACGCCTGGATGCAGGTTCTGCATCTCGCGGATCAGGCTTTTCTTTCCCAGAACGAGCGCGATGCCATCAGCCTCGCACTGTTCAAGTTGGATCCTCTTGGGCGACACGCCCGGGTGGACCTTGGCGAAGTCGGCGATCTGCGGAAGCTCTGGGCGGCGGTCCGGGCCGCCCCCAGGCTGGCGATCGACACGCCGAAGCGCCTGCTGCCGCTTGTGGCCTCGGCGGCGCGGATCCAGGAGTCCGCGAAGCGACAAGACGATGAAGATGAAGCCTATCGGTCGATGATCAATGACCGATATTCTGACTTCTGGGCCCGCAAGGTGCCGGAACCCGGCGATGTGATCGCCGACAACGATATCGTGAGAGAGATCCTGAGCCTCATGGAAATCAGCGCGGGGACGATCACCGCTTTGGACGAATGGGATGACTAGACGCGCACAAGCGTCTTGCGACCAACGCATCATGACACGCGCACGCCCATCCACGACCCGTGAAGACCGAATCCGCCACATCGATGTCTTTCTGGGCGCCGCGCCGCTTCTCGAGGTGCGCCTGGTCGAAGGGTTGCTGGCGTTCGGGCGCAGCCATCCCAACTGGCGCTTTTCGCTCCGGTCTGCCGAGTTCCGCTACACGCCGGGCTGGTTCCGAAGGCATCCACTCGACGGCGTGCTGATCCTCATCGACGGCACGCATGTGGCGCATGCGTTGAAGGCGGCGGGACGTCCGTTTGTCAAGCTCGTCCCCGCCAAGGTCGACGCCAGTGGGTGCGTCGGCGTCGACGACGCGGCCATCGGGCGCCTGGGCGCGGAGCATTTTCTCGGCAAGGGGTTTCTGAAAAGCGCATTCTGCGGGGTGGGGACGTCGTGGAGCGCCAGGCGTCAGGCGGGCTTCATGGATCGGATGGCCGAGGCCGGACTGTCGGCGCGGTTCATTGACATCCCCTTCGACCCCGGCCATTCCTGGTCGCTGGGGCCCGCCGCCGTGCGCCGCCTTGCGCGCTGGCTCGATGCGTGCGAGCCGGGCACGGCCGTGATGGCGGCCCACGACGCGCTCGCGAACCGGCTCGTCGACATTTGCCGGCTGAAGCGGATCCGGGTGCCGCAGGATCTCGCGGTGCTCGGCGTGGGCGACCATGCGCTGCTCTGCGAGCTGAGCCCCGTGCCGATTTCCAGCATCGACGCCGCCGTTCCCCAGGTGGCCCGCCGCGGGGCGGAGATGCTCGAAGGCATGCTCGACGGGGGAGGGGAGGCGCCTTCGTGCCTCGTCGCCCCCGCCGGGGTGGTCGAACGGCGGTCGACGGCCATCACCGTCTACGGCGACAACGTCGTGGCGCGCGTCGTCGACTTCATTCGTCGGGAAATCGGAACGCTGGGCGGCATCGACGATGTGCTCCGGGCCTTCCCGATCTCGCGGCGCACGCTCGATCGGCGGTTTGCCAAGAATGTCGGGCGCACCGTCGCCGAGGAGATCCGGCAAGCGCGCCTCCGGTTGGCGAAGGAGCGGGTCGAGACCACCTGCCAGCCGCTTTCCGAGATCGCGCATGCCTGCGGCTACGCCGACCTTTCGCACATGGACGGCGCGTTCAAGCGGGCGTTCGGCTTGACTCCGGGCGCGTTGCGCCGCCGATGACGCCTACGCGTCGCAATCCGAGGGATAGAGCTGCGCCAGCGAACCGCCGTCCACGACGAGGCGGGCGCCGTTGATCTTGGCTGCGGCGTCCGAGGCCAGGAAGAGCACCGCGTCGGCGATGTCCGATCCGCTCGCTTCCGCGCGCAGCGGGACGTTCCGATGGCGGCGGTCCTCCACGCCCTCGGCGAGCACGTCCCAGCGCCCGGTGCGGATGTAGCCGGCGATGACGGCGTTGACGCGGACGCCGTGTGGCCCGAGTTCGACGGCCATTGCGCGCGTGAGTCCGTCGATGGCGGCCTTGCTCGCCACGTAGGCGGTGCGGTTGAGGATCGCCCGCTCCGCCGTGTTGGAGCCGATGTTGACGATCGTGCCGGACTTCTGCGCGACCATCATCCGGGCCGCGCCCTGGGCGCAGGCGTAGGCGCCGAAGACGTTGACGCGGAAGACGTCTTCGAGCAGCGCGCGCGGCGTGTCGACAAGCGCGTGCCCCACGCCTTGGATCACGGCGTTGTTGACGAGCGTGTCGAGGCGCCCGCTCGTCTCGCGAATGTGTGCGAAGAGCGCGTCGACCTCCTCCTTGACCGCGATATCCGCGGGGGCCTCGACCACGGTCGCGCCGAAGGTCATGCGGAGCCGGTCCGCCTCCCGCGCCACCTCGTCGGGCTTGCGCCCGTTGAGCCAGACGACGGCGCCTTCGCGGGCGAAGGCTTCGGCGATGGCGAGGCCGGTGTTGCGGTTGGCGCCTGTGACGAGGACAACCTGGTCTTTGAATTTCATCGTGGATCCTTTCAGGCGTTCGGCTTGGCGTCGGCCTTCGCGTACCAGCCTTCCGCGCCCTCGGGGCGGATCATGGTCAGATCGCCGTTGTAGTGCCGGAGGTTGTGCGGCTTGTACGGGTGGGCGAGAAGCGCCTCCTCGACGATGTCGATGCCGAGACCGGGACGGTCTGGGATCGTCATCATGCCGTCTGCGAAGTCGACGTGTTCCGTGGTCAGGGTCTGGCGGTAGTCCACGTCGTTGGACATGGTTTCGAGCATGTGGAAGTTCGGCGTGCAGGCGGCGATCTGGAGCGTGGCCGCGTTGGTGATGGCGCCGATGGGGTTGTGGGGGCAGACGGGGAGGAAGTGGCATTCGGCCATCGCGGCGATCTTGCGCAGTTCGAGGATTCCGCCCGTGTGCGAGAGATCGGGCTGGAGATAGTCGGCGGCGCGCTTGGCGAGCAGTTCGCGGAAGTCCCAGCGGGTGTAGAGGCGCTCGCCGGCGGCGACGGGGATGTCGATGCGGCGCTTGACCTCGGCCAAGCCGTCCAGGTCGCCCGGGGGTAGCGGCTCCTCGAACCAGGTGATGTCGAACTTCGCGAGCGCGTGGCCGAGACGCACGGCGGTCGGCACGTCGAAGCGGCCGTGCCCTTCGATCAGGAGCTGGACGCCGGGACCGACGGCGTCGCGGACGGCGGCAACGCAGTCCATCGCGAGACTGAAGGCCTCGGAAGAGAGGCTCAGGTAGGCGGAGCCGAACGGGTCCCACTTGAGCGCCTTGTAGCCGAGCTTGACGGTCTTGGCGGCCTTCGTGGCGAAGTCCTCCGGGGTGCGGGAGCCGGCGAACCAGGCGTTGGCGTAGCAGGGGATGCTGTCGCGCACCTTGCCGCCGAGGAGCTGGTAGACGGGCACGCCGAGGGCCTTGCCCTTGATGTCCCAGAGCGCCATCTCGACGCCCGAGAGGGCCGTCGTCAGAACCGGGCCGCCGCGCCAGTAGGCGTCGCGGTGGTTCTCCGACCAGAACTGCTCGATGCGGTGCGGGTCCTTGCCGACGAGGTAGCGCTCCAGCTCGCGAACGGCGGCCTCGACCGCCAGCTCGCGGTGCTCCAGCGTGGCCTCGCCGACGCCGTAGAGGCCCTCGTCGGTCATGACCTTGACGACGACCCAGTTGGTGCGATAGACATCGCAGATGAACGTTTTGATGCCGGTGATTTTCATAGCGGTTCCAATGCGTGAGGGCGGGAGTGGAAAGAGGGGGTTCTTGATGTTCGCCACTCTACATCGGCACGGTCGGCAAAGATAGAAAAATCTAGACAATTTTTCTTGGCAATTCCTTTTTTGCGCAGTCGGGTGTGGAATCCATCGGCTGGCCTTGGGACGGTTCCCGCGTGGCGGAGGTGCCCGCGACCGTCGAGGGAGATGGCGCTGGTGTTCGATGCGTCCGTGGCCATCGATCCCGCCTCGGCCACGCAGCTTGCTGAAATCAGTGCCAACAGCACTCGAAAACAACTGGACAAACGAACGCAAAACCCGTAATCTCACGGCTCCTTTTCTTTCCATCGGCACCATCTCCGCGCTAGGGTTGCGCGTGGATGCGGAGCCGAAAGCCGTGGGATCGCTATGGAATACTTTTGTTCGAGTTCGTGGCTGACCATGGGGTTGATCTTGTTGGGTTTGTCCTTGGTGCACGAGGACGTGGCGCTCGTCACTGCGGGATTCATGGTCGTCCACCATGGGATGCCGTATCTCCTCGCCGCTGGGTTTCTTTTCGTCGGCTCGGTTGTCGGCGACTTCGCCATCTACGGTCTTGGCG
>CAYVJM010000020.1:0-16961 GCA_964451695.1 uncultured Lentisphaerales bacterium
CCTGGCCCTCGGCCCCGCCGTGGGGCTGGTGGATCATGATGCGCGCGTTGGGCAGCGCGAAGCGCTTGCCCTTGGCGCCGGCGGCGAGAAGCACGGCGCCCATGGAGGCGGCCTGCCCGATGCAGTAGGTGGCGCAGTCGCACTTGAGGTACTGCATCGTGTCGTAGATCGCCATGCCGGCGGTCACGACGCCGCCGGGCGAGTTGATGTAAACCGAAATGTCCTTCTCCGCATCCTCCGACTGGAGAAAGAGGAGCTGGGCGATGATCACCGTGGCCATCGCGTCCTCGATCGGGGTGCCGATGAAGACGATTCGGTCCTTGAGGAGGCGCGAGTAGATGTCGTAGGAGCGTTCGCCGCGGCCGGTCTGCTCGATGACGAAGGGGACGTATTGGGCGTGCATGGTTTTTCGAATGCGAAGTTCGGAGTGGGCGGCGGGCTAGCCGTGGAGCGTGTCGGTGGGCTTCGCCTTCTCGAGCAGGGCCTCGAGCGTCTTCTGGGCGAGGGCCTGGGCGTAGAGGGCGCGGAGGCGTTCGCGATCCTTGACGATCTCCTTGCGCTGGGCGTCGGACAGGCGTTCGCGGACGAAGAGCTCTCCGAGATAGCTCCTGAACTCGTCGTCCTCGATCTTCATCTCGAGCTTCTCGGCGATCCGGCGCAGGATCATCGTCGAGCGGATCTGCGAATCCGCCTGCTGGCGGGCCGTGACCATGAGGCGCTCGCGCTCGGCGGCCAGCTCCTCCTTGGAGGCGCCGCGGCGCATCCCGTACTGGACCAGGCGATCGAGGGCGGCCTCGGTCCGGCGCTCCAGTTCGGCGGCCGGCGGCTCGAAGGGCGTCGCCTTGAGGAGGAAGTCCACGATCTGCCCGAAGCGGCGTTCCCGGTCCTGCCGGCGCGCGTCGGACTCCAAATGCGTGCGGATGCGCGCCTTGAGCATGTCGACGCTCTCGCAATTCAGCGGCTTGAGGAAGGCCGCGTCGATTTCGGGCACGACGAGGTGGCGGCCTTCCTTGACGACGACTTCGTAGTCGGCGGCGACGCCGCGGAGCTTCTCGTTGTGGTAGTCGTCCGGAAAGACGACGCGGATGGAGCGGGTCTCGCCCAGCTTGGCGCCCACGAGGGCTTCGGTCAGGCCGGGGACCATGTAGTACTTGCTGCCGATCGTGCACCAGGAGGCGTCGCGCGCGGCCAGCACGCCCGCCTCGGGAAAGGCCTCGGCCATCGGCTTGCCGTCGACGGTCGCCGTGTACGCGATGTTGAGCATGTCGTTCTCCGCAGCCGTGGATTCGGCCGTGAAGTCCTTGAACGAGGCCATGCTCTTGCGGAAGCTCTCGAGCTCCGCCTCGACCTTCTCGTCGGTCGTCGGCGTGTCCGCCGCGTCCACCGGGACGCCCTCGTAGGCCGGGAGTTCGAACTCCGGCTCCAGGTCGACCTCCGCGGTGAAGCGCAGCCCGCCGTCGTCGGCGCGCTCCACGTCCTTGATGGTGACGAGCTCGAAGATCTTCATCTTCTTCTCGTCGAGCGCCTTCCGGTAGTACGTGTTCACGGTGAGGTTGACGGCCTGCGTCGTGATATCGGCGCCGTAGCGCTTGGCGACGGCCTCGCGCGGAGCCTTGCCCTTGCGGAAGCCGGGGATGACGGCCTTGGCGGTGAAATCGCGAGTCGCCGAGTCGATCTCGGTCTTGAACTCGTCGGGCGTCACGGAACAGAGCAGCTTGCTGCGGGTCGGGGAAACGGTTTCAATGTCGATGTTCATGCAGTGCCTTGTGTTAAAATGGAATGCGACACTATACCACACCCACCCGCCGGGTGGAAAGCCGGAAAATCCGGAAATCCGCGGTTCAGAAGGGGATTCACTTGCACAACGGATTCTGGTATCCTTCGGGGTCTATCGCGCAGGAGGCATTGGGGCCTCCCGTGCATTGCGGGGGTGTCGCCAAGGTGGAGGACAGCAGCAGAGAACGGCCCGTGGAACCGGGTGCGGCGGATGCGGACGCTGGGTTCAAGACCCGGCTGATCCCGCACCAGGCCCGGACTCCGGTCGCTCCCGACGTCCCCGCCGGCGACTCCGGCTCCGCGCCTCCAGGCGCCGACCCGCTCGCCGCCTACGCGATTCGCGGCAAGATCGGCTCGGGCGGCATGGGCGTCGTCTTTCTCGCCGTCGACCGGCGTCTCGGGCGTTTCGTGGCGATCAAGCGCCTGAAGCCCGAATTCCGCGACGAGCCCTCCATTCGCCGCCGCTTTCTGCGGGAGGGTCGGACCGCCGCCGCGCTCAACAACGTCCACATCGCCCACATCTATTCGATCGGCGAGGACGCAGACGGCCCCTTCATCGTCATGGAGTACGTCGAGAGCGGACTGCCGAAGACGGAGGCCGGAGCGCCGGCGCCGCCGCAGACGTTCGAACAGTACGTCGCGCAGAACGGCCCGTTCAAGCTCGAGGACGCGCTGGCGTTCATGCTCAAGCTCGGACACGCCATCGAAGCGGCCCACGGGGCCGGCGTGATCCATCGCGACCTCAAGTCGGCCAACATCCTCATGGACGCGTCGGGCGAGCCCAAGATCGTGGACTTCGGCCTGGCTCGCTTCACGCGCCCCGACGCGGTCACCAGTCTGACGGTGGCCGGAGACAAGTTCGTCTCGCTGGGCTACGGCGCGCCGGAGCAGGAGTCGGACGCGACGCTCTCCGACGAGCGGGCCGACGTGTACGGTCTGGGCGCGCTGCTCTACTTCGCGCTGACGGGCAAGAACCCGCGCTTCTTCCGCGAGGAGGACCTGCCCGCCTCGGTCCGCCCGGTGGTCTGCAAGGCGCTGGCCACGGATCGCGACGCCCGCTACCAGAGCGTCGTCGGCTTCGACGCGGCGCTGCTCGCGCTCCTCGCGGAGTCGAAAACGGAGAAGCCCACGGTCCGGACGACCTGGCGCTGCAAGTGGTGCGACACGGTCAATCCGCTGGCCACGCGTTTCTGCGGCGAGTGCGGGTGGGACGGACGCGAGCAGTGCCGCGAATGCGCCGCGGATCAGCAGTTCGGCACGCAGTTCTGCGGCGTGTGCGGCGCGAACGCGCGCGAGTACGAGAGCGTGTCGGCCCTGCTGCGCAAGATCCGCCTCGCCATCGATTCGCGCCAGTACGAATGGGCGTACAACTACGCCTCCCAGCCGATGACCTTCGAGCCGGTCGGCCCCGGCGGTCGGCACATCCTCGACGAAATCCAGTCCCTCGGGGCGTCCGCGCGGAAGCGCTTCCAGCGCCGCGAGCAGCTTCGCGGCATCATCGCCTCGGAGATGGCCGCCGAGAATTTCGAGCGGGCGCAGCGCTTCATCCAGGAGTACCGCGACCTCTCCACCGCCGCCGACGCCTACGCCGGCGAGCTGGCCGCCATTCCCGGGCTCATGCACAAGCGCGATCTCCTGCGCGTCGCCAAGGCGTTCGCCATGAAGGACTGGGAGCTGGGCGAGCGGCTCCTCGAGACGATGTCCCCGGTCGACGAGGCGATGCGCGACGAGCGCGACCGCCTCGTCCGTCAGTGCGCCCACCACCGGCGCAACGTCTTCGCCCTCAGGGCGGGCGCCGCCGCCACCGCCGCGTTCGCCGCCTACCTGTTGCTGCTTCCGATGGCCGTCCGCCTCGAGGTCCCCGGTGCGAGGTTCGTCTGGAAGCCCGCCTTCCTCGCCGCCGAGACGGGGGCGGTCGGGCGCGCGATGGCGCGCTACGCCTCCTGGTGGGGCGTTGCCGACCTCGGGGCCTTCTTCGCCGACCTGCCGCCCCAGCTCGCCGCCGCGGCGCCCTCCGCGTCCGCGGCGGCGCCCCTCGACGCGCTGCGCAAGGACTACGACCTCCAGATGCTTGCCGTCCAGCGCGAGCTGGCCGAGATCGAGCGCGGATGGGGCGACGAGTACGCACGCGCCCTGGAGGATCTCCGCGAGCAGAACCGCGCGGCCGGGTACTACGAGAACTGGAAGCTCGTCGACGACGAGATGGTCCGCTTCGCCGCCGAGCGGACGATCGCCGAGAACGGCCGCCAGGCCCCCGTCGTCCTCGCCGCGCTCCGGGATTCGTTCCGCGCGCTGCGCGACCAGCGTCGCACGGAGGTCTTCCGCAAGCAGGTCGCCGTCACCCGCGCCTACATCGCCGATCTGGACCGCCAGGTGCGCGAGCTGACCAAGGATGGCAAGATGCAGGAGGCCGACCGCTTCAACGAGGTCCTCAAGGCCCTTCGCAACGACGCCGCCTACCTCGAGGCCGAACGCTGGCTGGCGGACTCCGACGCGCGCAACCCCGAGGGCACGCTGCCGGAATACATTCTTCCCGGCGCGGATTCCGCGGCGATCCAGGAGCTGAAAGGCCGTTACGAGGCGCAGCGGCGCAAGGCGGACGAGGATCTCGCCGGCGCCATCGCGAAGTGGGGCTCGGACTACGCGCAGGCCCTCGCGACGCTGCGCGACCTGCGGCAGCGCGACGGCGACTTCCTCGGCCTCCAGGCCGCCGCGGCGGAGATCGGCCGTTTCGAGCTGGACCGCGTGATCCCCGACGCGGCGCCCGGCGCCGAGTCCCAGCCCCTCGAACAGCTTCGCGAGCGCTTCCGCAAGACCCGCGCCGCCATCGAGGACAATCACGCCACCGCCATCGCCGCCGCCGCCGAAGCCTACGACCAGGCCCTCGCCGACCAGGCTTCGCGCCAGACCAAGGAGGGCAAGATCGACGCCGCGGCCGCGACGATGGCCGAACGCCGCCGCGTCGAACGCCTGCCCGAAGTGCTCACCGCCCGCGAACGACTCGCCGCTCGCAAGCAGAAGTCGCGATAGATCGCCGGGGCGCCGTCGCCGCTTCGCGGAGATCGTTTGCATTGACGTACCGATTCTATTATGTGAAATAGATCATTGACATATTCCAGATAATAGAATATCTTGGTGGCGTTTTCTTTTCAGGGGCGAAGCGTGAACAACACCTTGTCGAACGGTTTCCGGCTTCTCGAGCTGCTGTCGCAGGATGGCGGCGAATACGGCGTCACGGAGCTTGCCGCGCTGGCGGGGCTGCCGCCCAGCCACGTGTGCCGGTTGTTGAAGACCCTCGTCCAGACCGGCTATCTCGAACAGCGCGCGCCAAGCCGCAAGTACCAGGTGAGCCTCAAGCTCCTCGAGCTGTCCCAGGCGCGCCTCGGCAATCTCGACCTCCGCCGCCACGGCCACGCCTTCGCCGTCGAACTCGGGCAGCAGCTCCAGGCGCCGGTGTTCCTGTCCGCGCCTTGCCAGGGGCGCTCGATCGTGGTCGACGTGACGTGGCCGGTTGGCGCGGAAGGTGATCTCATGCTGGTTGTAGGTCAGGTCCATTCGATTCGCCACAGCGCGTGTGGCAAGGTCTGCGCGGCGTTCGTCTCGGACGAGGAGCGCGCGTTGCTCGACGGGGCCCTGGCCCAGGAGACGCCGCCGTTTTCGCGGAAGGCCTGGGAGGCCGATCTGGCTGGCATCCGCGCGACGGGTCTTGCCGTGCGCCGGGAGGATGGGCTTGTGGCGGCGGCTGCGCCGATCTTCCGGGCGGGCGGAATTTTCTGCGGCGCCATCGGAACATTCTATTCCGAGGCGGTCGAGCTGCCCCGGGAGGCGGAGGAGGGCATCCGCCGCACGGCCCGGGCCATTTCATTCGCTTTGGGACAACCGGTCTCAAGATAGACAAATCACAAAAGGGGATCCGACCATGGATTCAGCGCAACTCAAGCAACGGGCCCGCGAATGCGGCGCCGACCTCGTGGGGATCGCCGCCGCCGCGAGCTGGGCGGACTGGTCGTCCGCCAACAATCCGCGGCGCATCCAGCCGCGATGCCAGTCCGTCATCGTCGTGGGCCGCCGCATGCTGCGCGGCGCGTTCCGCGGGGTGGAGGAGGGGACGAGCTTCGGCAACACCTATGGGCTGTACGGCAAGGACTGGAACGAGCACGCATTCCTCGTCAGGACGATCCACGACGTGGCGCTCGCCCTGGAGGCGGCGGGCGCCGAGGCCGTGCCGCTGCTGGGCGGCGGCGCGGGGCTCGACGCCCGGGCGCTGGCGCGCGAGGCGGGTCTCGGCGTGATCGGCAAGGGCGGCTTCTTCCTGACGCCCGAATACGGCCATCGCCAGCGCTTCGGCCTGATCCTGGCCGACTGCGCCTTGGCCGGTGACGCCGCCGTGGAGCTGGATTTCTGCAAGCACTGCTCGGCCTGTCTCGATGCCTGCCCCTTGGGCGCGCTGAAGGCCGCGGGCGACGGCGCGTTCGTCCTCGACGAGACGCTCTGCGCCTCCTGCCGCAACGGGCGCCAGGGTGGCAGACCGCAGGAATACGCGAGGAACGACCGGTTCGCGGCCGCCTGTGGCCGCGCCTGCATGGTGGCGCTGGAGGGGCGCGTCGGCAACCGCTTCGGGTCGCCCTTCCGCAAGCGCGCCACCTGGTCGCGCGACATCGAAGGGCGCGTGAGCGTCACCCCCTTGGAAAGGAAAGGATCGTGAACATGACCGCCCAGTCCATCAAAGAGGCCGCGCGCCGCTTCGGCGCCGATCTCGTCGGCATCGCCGCCGCAGACGCCCTGCGCGATCTGCCCGCGGACGAAAATCCGCTGTCCATCTTTCCCCAGGCCAAGGCCGTCATCGTCGTCGGCCGCAAAGTCCTGCGCGGCGCGCTGCGCGGCGTGGAGGAGGGCGTGGACTTCGACAACGCATTTCCCACCTTCGGTTTCTATGCGCACGAGGACAACTTCCTCGCGAAGACGACGTACGACCTGTGCATCTGGATGGAGGCGCGCGGCTTCGAGGCCGTGCCGCTCTTCGCCTATGACGGCGGGAAGCAAGAGGCCGGCGTGCCGGTGGCGCCGGGCAGGCCCGCTCCGAACGTCATGGTCAAGTACCGCATCCTGGCCCAGGCGGCCGGGCTCGGCGAGACCGGCCTGAACGGGCAGTTCCTGACGCCCGAGTTCGGACCGCGCCAGCGGTTTGCGATTCTCGTGACGGACGCGCCGGTCGAAGCGGACGCGCCGTTCAAGCCGCGGCTCTGCGACGACTGCGGCGCCTGCGTGGCGGCGTGTCCGCTGCAGGCCCTCGATGCCGCGCAGGCGAGGCCATTCGGCTTCGCCGGGTGCGAGCGTTCCGTGGCTGCGCGCAACGACGCGCGCTGCCGCCGCTGCAAGGCCGGGGCGATCCAGACGAACGAAGGGCGCTTCAACACGGTCGAGCGGATGGCGGCCGCCTGCTCGCGCGCCTGCGTCGCTGCGCTCGAAGCGCACGACGCGCTCGGCGAGCGCTTCGACAATGCTTTCCGCGCATCGAAGAAGACCCGCCAACCGGAGGCAACGGCATGAAGACGACGGAGAAGCTCACATCGGGCATGATCAAGGAGCTGGCGCGCAAGATCGGAGCCGGCGGCGGCGGCGTGGAGATCGTCGGCATCGCGCCGATCTCGCGCTTCAAGAACGCGCCTGAGCGGATGCATCCGCTCAATATCTTCCCGGACTGCAAGTCCGTGATCTCCATCGTGCAGCCCATCCCGCGGAGCACCTACCGGGGCATCACGGAGGGCACGCACTGGAACAACTACACGTACTACGCCTACAACCGCCTCAACACCCTGTTCCGCCCGATCGTCACGGACGAACTGGCGCGCTTCATCGAAGACCGAGGCTACGAGGCGGTGCCCGTCTATCCCGGCGTGGCGGAGACCTATCCCGAGCACCCCGACCCCGTCCCCGGCCGGCCCGCCCCCGAAGTCAACGTCAACGTGCGCATCGCCGCGATGGCATGCGGACTCGGCGAGATCGGCTGGTCGAAGGTCTTCCTCCATCCCGTGTTCGGACCGCGCGTGCGCATCGGCACGATCCTCACGGACGCCGAGCTGGAGCCCGATCCGCTGATCAAGCCGGGCACGCTCTGCAAGCGCTGCATGCGCTGCGTGCCGACGTGCCCGGGCAACGCGATTCCCGGTCGGGACGGTCCCAAGATCACGATCAAGATCGACGACCAAGCGTATTCCTGGGGCGACGTCCACATGGGCCGCTGCACGGCCACGCACCACGGGATCAACTACAAGGCTTCGCCGTTCCTCAAGCGGTACTTCCCCGGGTTCAATCTCGACATCGAGCAGACGACGATGTCCGAGGAGCTGGCGTACAAGATCACGCATTCCCTCGGTCTGGCGAACTGGTGGCGCGAGAATCCGGAGTTCCCCGGCCATGACGCGAACCCCTACATCAAGCAGATCTCGGCGCACTGCGGCTACCTCGCCGTTTGCGGCGCGAAGGGCTGCATCCGCGGATGCATGGAGTTCCAGGAGAAGACGAAGAACATCGGACAGCACGCCTTCCAGACGCCCGTCTGGCCCTCGAAGCCGTGGGAGCTTCCGCCGCCTTCGGCGGACGCCACTGGCGGCATCGCGGAGAAGAAGGCGCTCGTCGATCTCTATCAGGATCCCGACACCGACGCAGGCCAGTGGAAGTGACCCGAACTGGACTCAAGGCTTCGCGACGAGCGAGGCGATGTAGTCCTGGTCGGCCTGGATGAGGGCGGCGATCGGAACTTTGCGTTCCGCGCCGGCCCCGTCCTTCAAGATCGCATGACTGCCATCGGCGCTGAGGAGCGATGCTTCGAGCACCGACCCCGTTTTCGCAGTCCAGGTTCGCACTGGCCGGGTCGCGTCGTAGGGGACTCGGCTCGCCTTCGTCCCTGGCGTCGGAGCTTGTTGGGCGGCTGAGCCGGAGGCTTTTGGCAAGGCGGCGCCGACGAAGAGCAACGCTTCTTTGAGCGCTTCGGCCGACGCGTTCTCGTGCCCCATGCCTTCCCGGTCGATGAAGGTGTAGTTGAACTTGGCCTGCTTCCAGACTTCGCTGGTTCGCTTGATCGTCTCGTAGTTCTGGTCTTTGCTGCCTGAGATGACGACCCAGCCGAGCTTGTCCCGTGGTGCTCGGCGCGCGTCGGAGAGGGATAGCCCGGCGAAGTGCCCGCTTCCCGAATCGCTCGGGAGGTAGCTTTGCGCCGCATGGCTGATGGCTCCATGGAACAGCTCCGGGTAGTACATCTGGCAGAGCATGCCGATGAAGCCTCCCCCTGAGAGTCCGCCGACGTAGACGCGCTGGGGGTCGACCTTGTAGTGCCGCTGAACCGTCGCGAGACTGTCCAGCGCCAGCACGACGCGGCGCAGGTCGGCCACGTCGTTGCCTCCGTGGTTCGGGCTGATATAGATCAGCTCCAGCTCCTGCATGAGTTGCTTCCACCCCTCGGACGGCCGGATGCCGGAGGGGTGGGGGCTGTTGTGCAGGTAGACGCCATAGGGCTTCGTGCCGTCGTAGGTGGGAGGCACGTAGATGCAGGTCGTCAGGGGATCCGAGTAGGTCACGCACGCTTCCGGCGTGAGCGTGTTCACCGATTGTCGGCCCATGCCCTGCCGGTCGCGGTAGGCTTTGTAGACTTTCCTCTGAATCGGGCTGCTGAAATATTCCTTGGGTGTCGGGAACAGCCTGACGTCGAGGGGCAGGTCGGCGATCAGCCCCGTCCGGGGCGGGCTCTCGGCGGCGTCCTGGGCGGAGACCTTCCCGGTCGCCGCCCAGCCCAGCCCCAGCAGCAGAATCATTCCGGTTCTCAATGTTGATCGATGGCTCATGGGATCCTTCCCGTATCCGCGTTTCGCCAACAGCAGGCGACCTTGCGGCGGCTTTCCATTCTCGTCGAAGGGAAATCGGAAATCAAGCGATGTTTGAAACTCGAGACTGGAACCTTGAAACTGGGCGCATCCGCACTCACGCCCTCGCGCGCGCCAATTTGTTGCGGCGTTCGGTGCGCAGGGCGAGGGCCAGATCGATGATGCCGCCGATCAACGGCAGGAGCGCGAAGACGAAGAAGACGGCCAGTACGTCGCCGAGATGCCAGCTTCCGTACCCGGAGATGGCGGGATGGCGATAGGCCAGGCGGATGAGCAGCGCCTCCAGCAGGGCGAGGGGCGCGCAGTATCCGACGAAGCGGAATCGGCGGCACGCCAGCTCGTGCGCTGTGAAGCAACCCATCGCCATGCGAACCCCGATGGTCATCGCCATGATTCCGAAGTGCCGCGTGTAGGGGATGTAGGGACGCCAGACCTCGGCGAATCCGAAGGGCTTGCGGCCGAAGAGCGTGGCGTCTGCCAGCGAGAAGATCCGCCCGCCCAGGGCGTACAGCGCCGCCGCCACGACGGCGCCCGTCGCGAGCGAGACGACCATCGTCTGGATCAGGGTTCGGCGCGTCCCGATTCCCATCTCGTGGCGCTCGGCGATGAGCGGGAACAGCACGAAGACCATCGGGGTGAGCAGGTAGTTGGTCATCTCGGCGAAGATGGAGAGGTGGTAGAAGGCCGCGGACTCCACCTTGGGGATGCTCGGCAGCAGGAGCATCTCCATCGTGCCGCCGATGTTGCCTGCCGCGGTCAAGACGCCCAGCGGCACGAGGTAGGCGAGAAAGACCCCGCGGTCTTCCCGCCAATAGGCCTCGCAGCGGATTTTCCGGCCGAACGTCCGGGCCAGGTCCGCAATCGCGAGGATGATGGAGAGCAGCGGGCCGGCGCTCTGTCCGGCGAAAAACCCGGTGATGCCGCGCACGGGCAGCGCGACGAGGAGCACGAGGAACCGCGCGGGCGCCGTGAGCATCCCGATGACGGCGCCGCTTCGGAACCGCTTGAGCCCCCGTAGCGCCTCGGAGAAGATCGGCGTGATCGCGCCGACGATGCCGCTGAACACGACGAACGCCGCGAGCCGCCCGTTTCCGATCCGGGTCAGGGCGAAGACGGAGGGCATGAAGAGTCGCGCCGCGACGATCGAGAGCGGGGAGGCGACTGCGACGAAGATCGCCGCGTCCCGAAGCATCGCCTTCACCTTGCCGTGCTCGCCTCGCACCGCATGGGTGTTGAGCAGCTTGATGAACGGCGTCAGCAGCAACCCCAGCGGAAGCCCGAGCAGCGCCCCGATCTGGGTCAGCGGCTTCAACGCGCCCAGTTCCTCCATCGGGACGTACCGGGGGATCAGCCACACGCCCGAGACCGCGTTGAGCAGATCGCCCAGGCGCTGGACCAGGAAGAGCACCAGCGTGTACCACCAGAGCGGACCGATCTTTGCGCGGATGTCTCCGAGTTTCATGCGAGGCGGGGGAGTGGGGGAAGGAGGGGCTAGGTACTAGGTTCTAGGTTCTAGGGTTCAGCTAGGGGGCAGGGGATTAAGGTTCAGGGGTCAGGGGTCAGGGGTCTGACTAGCGACTAGTCACTAGCGACTCGCCAGTGCCTGCGCGGTCAGCGGGAGGTCCGGGTCGCGGGCGCCCATCGTGACGATCACGTCGCCCGGCGCGGCCAGCGCCTCCAGACGACGGATCAGCGCCGGGTGGTCCGGGAGCAGCTCGCACGCCGCGCCCGTCGCGCGCAGGGCGTCGCGAAGCGCGTCCGACTGGATCGTCCGGGACGCCGTGCCGCCGGCGTCGAAGACGGGCAGCAGGAAGAGGATGTCGTCCGGACGCAGGGTCTCGGCGAACATTGCGACGAGCTCGTTGAACATCTTCGCGAGCGGGCCGTAGCCATGGGGGCGCCAGACGGCCAGCGTGCGGCGCGATCGCGCCTGGAGGGTGCGCAGCGCCGCGCGGATCTTCTCCGTGTTGTGCGCGTATTCGTCCACGACGCGGACGCCATTTGCGCGCGTGCCGACGAGCTCCATGCGGCGCTGGATGCCGCGGAAGGCGGCCAGCGCCTGCGCGGACGTCTCGGCCGGCACGCCGAGGATCTCCGCCATGCGCGCCGCCTGCCAGGCGTTGACGGCGTTGTGGCGGCCGGGGAGGGGCAGGGTGAAGACCCTGCCGCGGAATTCGAACGCGCAGGACCAGTCGCCCTCCTCGACGGTCGGCTCGGGTTCGTCGGCGCGGCGGCCGTCGAGAGAGGCGCCGGAGGTCTGCGCGAGGAAGGCGTCGAAGAGGGCGTGGGTCTCGGCGAGGGAAAAGTGGTCCGCCGAGCAGTTCGAGACGAGGGAATGGGCGGGATGGAAGTTGAGCAGCGAGCGGTCGCTCTCGTCGGCCTCGATCACGGCGAGGCTGCCCGTCCCGCGCAGCACCGCGCCGGTGCGCGTCTCGGAGCGCCAGTTGACGCAGGCGGCGCCGTTGACGACGGCGGGGGCGAGGCCGGCGGTGGCGAGGATGTGGCCGAGCATCGCGGTGATCGTGGACTTGCCGCACGTGCCGGCGACGGCGACGAGGGTCCGGCCGTCGAGGGCGGCGGCGAGCGCCTGCGAACGGTGGAGCACGGGCACGCCCAGGCGCGCGGCGGCCACGAGGTCGGGGTTGTCGGACTCGATCGCGGAGCTGGCGACGACGGCAGTCAGGCCGGGCACGACGCCTGAGCCGTCCTGGGGCGCGATTCGCGCGCCCTGCCGGCGGAGGATGTCGAGCACGGGGGGCGGACGGCCCTGGTCGAGGAAGCGTTCGGACCCTGACACGCCAGCGCCTGCGTCGAGCAGGGCCTCGGCCAGTGCGGACATGCCGACGCCCCCGATGCCGATCAGGTGGTAGCGTTTCATGCGCACAAGCGGTCTCGGGACAAGGCTATTTGGTGGCCTTGATCTCGTCCCAGGTCTTCGAGTAGAGCTTGAGGTTTTCGCCGAGGTCGTCGATGACCTCGCCGCGCTTGAAGGCCTCCGCATCGGGGATGATCGCGGCCTTTTCCGAATCCTCCATGAACGCGAGGGCGGCGGTGTTGGGGCACCAGTAGGTCGTGTAGGCCATGTTGCGGGCGGCGACTTCGCCCTCGTGCAGGAAGGCGATGAAGGCATAGGCGAGATCCTTGTTCTTCGCGTCCTTCGGGATGACGAGCTCGTCGCAACTGATCAGGAAGCCTTCGCGGGGCAGGAGGAAGGCGATGTTGTCGTCCTCGAGCTGCACCTGGCCGATGTCGCCGTGGTAGCCGTGGACGAGCTGGAATTCGCCGTTGGCAATGCCGTTCTTGTACTGCTCGTTCTCGAACTTCGCGATGTTGGCCTTCCACGCCACGACGACGTCGCGCGCTTCGGCCAGTTCGGCCTCGTTCGTCGTGTTGCAGCTATACCCCTTGTACTTCAGGGCGGCGCCGATCGTCTCGCGCATGTCGTCGAGGATCGTGATGCGGCCTTTGAGGTCGGTGCGCTTCTCGAGGACGGACCAGCTCGGTTCGATTTCGCCGACGACTTCCTTGTTGTAGGCGATCCCGGTGAAGGTGACCATGTAGGGGACGCCGTAGGTCATCTGCGGGTCGAGCGCGGTGACGGCGTAGGCGGGGTCGATGTTGGCGAGGGTGGGGATGCGCGTCTTGTCGATCGGCTCGAGCAGGCCCTTCTGGGCCATGATCTTGACCATGTAGCTGCTCGGAACGATGAGATCGTAGCCCGTCGATCCGGCCTGGATCTTGGCGAGCATGGCCTCGTTGGCGTTGAAGATGTCGATGACGACTTTGCAACCGTGCTTCTGCTCGAACTCGGTCACGAGCTCGGGATCGACGTATTCGCTCCAGTTGTAGACGTAGAGCGTGGGCTTGGGTTTGCCGCAGCCGGCCAGGACGAGGAGCGCGGCGAGCATCGGGACGAGCAGTTTCTGCATGGCGGTTTTCCTTGTGCCGGATGTCCCGGCTTGCGCGTTGCCGCCCCCCGGCCTGGGGGACGTGTTTGACGGGTGATACAATAGAGGCGGCGGCGGGGGGGGCTAGGCCTTGAAGTGCTTGAACTGCGGGAGGTGCGGCTTGTTCTTCGCGAGCATGGCGTTGACCATGTCGCGGATCTCGGCCAGCGAGAGAACGGCGGCCGTCAGCGGATCCGAGGCGATCGCCTGGTAGACCTTGCGGGGGTCGCCTTCGAGGGCGGCCTCGACGGCCAGCGTCTCGCAGGTGGCGTTGAGCGAGGTCAGCGGCGCGACCTGGCGCGGGAGGTTGCCGACCGCGATCGGCTGCATCTTGCGGCGCGAGGCGAGGACGGGCACTTCCACGCAGCAGTCGGCGGGCAGGTTGCCGACGAGGTTGCCGGTGTTGAGGACGTTGCCGTTGAAGCGGAAGAGATCGCCGCCGAGCCAGGCGTTGATGATCGAGGAGGCGTACTCCTCGCCGCGGGTGAGCATCGCCTTGCGCTTCGCGGGCTTGTCCCAGTCCGGGTTCGCGATCCATTTGCGCACGTCCTGCTTCCAGTTCGTGCGGCCGCGGTAGGCGTTGAGGATGTAGGCGTAGTGGCCGGGATTCCAGTTGGTGCCGTGCGTGCAGTACTTCTCGATCAGCTCGGGGCGTTTGCGGAACCACCAGTTGTACTCGGAATTGTGCCCGCTGGACTCCGTCACGTAGTAGTCGAACGCGATGAACAGTTCGTTGCGCACCTGCTCGGCGTTGTAGACCGCCGCGTCCTCGCGCACCTTGCGGCGGAGCGCGGGATAGAGGTCGCGCCCCTTGTGGGTGAAGGAGAGGTACCAGGCCAGATGGTTGATGCCCCCGCAGACGTAGTCGACCTCCTCGTAGGGGACGCCGGCCCATCCGGCGAGCATGCGCGCGGTGCCCTGGACGCTGTGGCAGAGTCCCGTGACGTTCACGGCGGTCGTCTTCTGCATGGCCTGGCAGAGCATGGCCATGGGGTTGGTGTAGTTGAGCATCAGGGCGTCGGGGCAGAGCGCCTCGATGTCCCGGCAGATGGCGATCATCTCGGGGATCGTGCGCAGGGCGCGGAAGATGCCGGAGGGGCCGCGGGTGTCGCCGACGTTGATGTCCACGCCGAACTTCTTGGGGATCAGGATGTCGTGCTGCCAGGTGTCGACGTCGCCGCAGAGGATGGTCGTCAGCACCGCGTCCGCGCCCTGGAGCGCCTTCCGGCGATCCGTCGTCGCGGTGAGGCGGGCCGGGTACTTGCCGGCCGAGATGATGCGCGCACACGAGGCCTTGGACATGCGCAGACGCTCGGGGTCGATGTCGACGAGGGCGATGTGGGCGTCGCGCAGGGCGGGGAAGGTGAGGAGATCCCGGACGAGGCTGCGGGTGAAGCCCAGGCTTCCCGCTCCGATGAAGACGACTTTGGCTGGCATGCTGCTCCTTGCGATGGTGATGTTGAAAGTTGCGGCGGAAAATACTACCGCCAGTTCGTGCCCCGCGTCAAGCTTCGGGTTGTTCTTTCTTCCCGCGCCCGCGTCTGGCGGGGGGGGCTTCGGGGGCGTCGTTTCCGGGCTCGAAGGGCTTGACGAAGGCGTCGTGGAAGTCGAAGACGTCGTTGAAGTCTTCGCGGCGGTCGCTTTCGGTCTTGCCGAAGACGCCTTCGGCGATGAGGGCGTAGACGATTTCGCCGAAGTCGCCCGTTTCAAAGAGGCCCCATTCGGTGAGGACGAGGTAGGCGATGGGGCCGAATTCCCGGATGGCGTATTCGCGGATGGCCTCGGAAAGTTCGGCGCCGGTGACGTGGCGGTTGGGCGGAGTCCGGTTGTACTTCTTCGTCGCGTAGCCGAGGGCGTCGCGGATGAAGAAGTACGCCTCCATGTCGTAGCGGTCGTCCTGGTCGCAGATGCGGCCGGCGGTCTCCTCGAAAGACTGCTCGTTCATCCGATCAGATCCTCCTCCTTGACGATGGCCGCGACGGCGGCGGCGATGCGGGCCGCGTAGTCCGCGCGCTCGGCGTCGCTGGCGTACTGGCCGTGGCCGGAGCGCCAGATGGGCTGGACGGGGTCGCAGCCGGTGCGCGGAACGACGTGGAAATGCAGGTGCGGGACGGTCTGTCCGGCGCAGGGCCCGTTGGCCTGGAGGACGTTCACGCCGGTGGCGAAGTCGCGGCAGACGGCCTTGGCGACGACGCGCACGACGTAGAGGGTCTCCTCCGCGCATGAGATGTCGTCGGCGTCCGCGACCGGAACGTCCATGATCGTCGGCCAGTGGCGCTTGGGGACGACGAGGACGTGGCCCTTCTCGATGGGTTCGATGTCGAGGAAGGCGAGGACGTTCTCGGACTCGTAGACCTTGGCGGCGGGGATGGCGCCGGCGGCGATTTTGCAGAAGATGCAGTTCGGGTCGTGCATGGTGTTCAATCCTCCTGGTCCTCGGTCACGCGGAGGACCTCGTCGATCGTGGTGAAGCCGGAGTAGACCTTGTTCCAGCCGTCCGTGCGCAGGGTGGTCATGCCTTCGGCGATGGCCTTGTCGCGGATCTCGGCGGAGGGGCGGTGCTCGGTGATCATGCTGCGCAGGGTCTCCGAGACGTGGAGCACTTCGAAGATGGCGCCGCGGCCTTTGTAGCCGGTCTGGCCGCAGACGGGGCAGCCCTGGGCCTTGTAGATCGCGCGGTTGGCGAAGAGGGCCTGGTCGATGCCCATGCGGTCGAGGAAGGCGGGGTCGGCGGCGGACTCGGCGCGGCAGCTCGGGCAGAGGCGGCGCAGGAGGCGCTGGGCGAGGACGACGACGACGGACGAGGCGACGAGGAAGGGCTCGACGCCCATGTCGATCAGTCGCGCGAAGGCGCCGGCGGCGTCGTTCGTGTGGAGCGTGGAGAAGACGAGGTGGCCGGTGAGCGAGGCGTTGATGGCGATCTCGGCCGTCTCGACGTCGCGGATTTCGCCGACCATCATGACGTCGGGGTCCTGGCGGAGGAACGAGCGCAGAACGCGCGCGAACGTGAGGCCGATGTCGGGGCGGACGAGGACCTGGTTGATGCCGGGCATCTCGTATTCGACGGGCTCCTCGGCGGTCAGGATGCGCTTTTCGACCGTGTTGATCTCGTGGAGGAAGGCGTAGAGCGTGGTGGACTTGCCGGAGCCGGTGGGGCCGGTGACGAGGACGATGCCGTTGGGGCGGTGGATCGTCTTGACGACGATCTTCTCGTCCCGCGGGTTGAGGCCGAGCTGGGCGAGGCGGACGATGCCGCCGCCCTTCTGGAGAAGGCGCAGGCTGATGCTCTCGCCGTAGACGGTCGGGCAGGTGGAGACGCGGATGTCGATCTCCTTGCCGTTGACGCGGATGCCGATGC
>CAYVJM010000021.1:0-13611 GCA_964451695.1 uncultured Lentisphaerales bacterium
ATGCTCCGCCGTGGGGATCAGCTTGAACGGGCCGAAATCGACGGGCGCGGGCTTTTCCTCGATCTCCTTCATCTCCTCGACAAGCACGTTCGCATCGATCTCCTTCATCTCCTCGACAAGCACGTTCTCCTGAACCGCCTTGTCCGCGCCGTCCTCGGCTTCGGAGCCGACGCCGGGCAGTTCCTTCGCGAGATCCCGCTTCCGGGCGTCACGGTATTCATCGAGAATCTCGCGACGCGCATTTTCAAGCGTAGCCAGTTTGGAAACCTCGACAACCTCGGACTCGCGTTTCTCCATCACCAGGGTGGCCTGGATCGGCTCGTTCCGCAGGGCCTCATCGGCCTTACGTGCGGTAGGAGCGAGTTGTTCTTCTTGCCCTTCGCCTTTCCATTGTCCTTCGGGAGCGGCGCGCCGCTTCGCTTTGAAAGAAGTGCCTGCGGTGTAGTATACGTAGTCATCCGAATCGACCGCTTGGGCGGGATCTTGCGCGACCTTCGCGCCGCGATCCGAGGCGAGCCGCGATTGTGCCTCGACCTGCATGGCCGCATCGGCGGGCTCTTCGGCGATTTCGCTCAAGTCGCTTCGTGTGTAGCGAAGCCTTCCGATCAGTTCGGCGCCGTCTTTGCCGGGGATCGCTGCCGACACCTCAGACCCCTCGGCCCCGGCATGCGATCCACCCGCCGAAGCGTATGCGTAGCCGACGTCGGGAGATGGCGCGTCCGCAACCAACTGGGCTTCTTTTTCAGCCTCCTCGCGCGGCAATTCCACGGCTTCAGCCGATTGGGCCTTCAGGCGTCGAGAAACTTCGATTCGGTTCGGATCCACAACGGCTGGCCGCGCCGGCTTCGCCCCAAATGCGACGTGGATCGCCAGGCCGTCCATCCCGACGGCTTCCGCCTTGTCCGCCATCTCCGGCTCGAGGAGGGGTTCTGAATCTGCCGCCGAAGCGGTTTCTTCGCCGGCGCCAGGGGCATTTTCGGCCGAGGTCGACTCCTCCATGCGGGCTAGGTGGTGAAGGGCTTTGCCGCCTTGTCCTGCGGAACGCTTCCCCACAAGGCCCCTCATGCCGATCGGGCTTTTCACGATGGCAACCGACTGAATCTCCGCAGGCCGAGGCGTAGCCGACGGCGGAGGGGCTTCCGGGAGGGCGAGATCCGGGCTTCGTTCCGCGGGGGCCCTGCCCAAGGCGCCGGAATCCATCCGCCCGTCGCCTTCCCGCTTCTTCTCCAGAATCAGTCCGGTGCTGGAATCTGACACGCCAAAGAACGCCGCCGGTTTTGCCGGTTCGGCGGTGGCGGGTGCGGGCGTCGCGGCAGGAGCGGGTGACATCGCAGGGCCTGAAACGTTGCCATACATCAAAGCCCCATTCTGCTCTCCGGAGCTGGGCCGAAGGTCTTTGCGAGACCTAACCTCGTTGATCATCTCTGCGGCGCAGGCCATTTCTTCCTCGACGAGCCTCGGCGAGGTCACGCATAGATCGTTTTTCACTCCCCAGTCGCCTGCGGGGAACAGCAGACCCGCGAGCACGCCGCCGACGAGGACGAGCAGGGCGGCGACGCGGACGAGGCGGATCCAGGAGAACGAGGTTTTGCGCGGCGCGATGCCCTGGGGGAGCGCCGCGAAAATGGCGGCGCGGCGCGCGTCGTCGAGGCGCGCTGGCGCGGGGAGTTGCTTGAGGAGTTCCGCCAGCTCCGTGTCTTCGCGTTCTTCATTCATGGCGCATGCCCTCCCGGGATTGGAGCCGTCTCGCGACCTCGGCGTTGAGGATCTTGACGGCTTCGTGGAGCAGCTTCCGGCAGTGCGTCACGCTGTGGCCGGTGATCGCGGCGATGCTGTCGTGGCCGAGCCCCTGCTGGAGTCGCAGCAGGAGAACCTGCCGGCGCGAGGGGATCAGCGCCTCGAGCGACTCGGCGAGGACCTGGAGCTTCGTCTCGCGGGAGACCTCGCAGTCGCCACCGCCGGCGCAATCGGCCTCGACTGCGGTTTCGCGAGCGTAGCCTTCGTGGGCGCGGGAGCGGGCCTGTTCGGCGCGGAGGATGGAGACCGCCTTGTCGTGCGTCGCCTTGTAGAGCCAGTTGCGCAGGTGGTCGCCGGACGCCGGGGCCTGGCCGCGGTGCCACTGTGAGGACAGTGCCACGAACGCCTCCTGAACGGCGTCTTGGGCCAGCGCGTGGTCGCGGACGATTCCGGCGGCATAGCGCAGGAGCGGGGCTTCAAACCGGTCGACGACCTGTTCGAGCAACCCGCGCCGGGGATCCGTCGCCGTAGTTTCGACGATCTTCAAGGAGCTGCCTTCCGTTGCTGCTTCATACCCTGAGTACGCTGCCGGAGACGAAACGTTACTTCCCTTGCGCTTCCCGGCTGCCTTTTTTTTGGAGACTATAGCCTTGCCATGCCCGCAATTCAAGCAAATCCCTTGGGCGCAAATGTCATGTAAATGTAAAAATTCCGTAAAAACATAGCGGGGTGATCAGGATCGCCAGGGCGAGTTCATGTCCCTTTGTGGCCGTTTTGTCTTGAACCCCTTGGCAGCATGGCCTAGAATTCCCGCCGTCCATCACACCCCAATAGCTCAGTTGGACAGAGCAGCTGCCTTCTAAGCAGCAGGTCGCTGGTTCGATCCCAGCTTGGGGTGCCATTTTGGCGTTCATCGGTTATCAGGGGCCGCGAAGTCGTCGTGGCAGTCACGGAAGGACGCCTGGACTTCGGCCCCTGGGAGCGGATCTTCTACGGCGAGTTCGATGGACGCCGAGCGAAGCGCGTCTTGATCAAGATCGTCGGCGAGTGATTCGTCGCAATCGGCCAGCGGCGAACACGACGATGACGTGCAGTATTTATAAGGGACAGGCATTTAAATAGCTGGGGTGTCTTTGTTTTAACCGCAAAGGGCGCGCAAAGAGCGCAGAGCCTCAACGCCTGCTTAGAGAGAGATTCGGGGTGCCAATCTTCGGAGGGCACAGCCGGAGAGGTCACCGATTCGAGCGCGCCGAGAACACGCTGCGGATCCACCTCGGGGATCGGGCATGTCGCGCGAGAAGACCTGTTATCCGCGCATGATGGGGCCTGTGCTCAATGGGGTCAACAGGGCAGTCCGCAGTCATTCGTCCGTCTTCTCGCCGAGTAGTTTCGCAGAGTTCCCGCCGGAGCTGCGGCATCTCGCTTCCCCTACGGCCTTGTTGAGGCCAGAGCGAACCGGAATCGACGATCCCGGCTACGACAGCGGCTAGTCGGGACGGCGTCGCCACACCTCGCTTCGCGCCAATCCAGATTACCGTCGGTCACCTTCGCGAAGTGCCAGGGTGTTCACTCTGCCACTCACGACTAGCGACTAGCGGCTAGCGACTAGCGACTCATTCGGGCAGTCGACGGGGGCGGTCCCTGAATGGCCCAACGCGGCTCCAAACGCCACCCCCGGAGACTGACCGAGTACGAGGAGGCGGGTGTGTGACGTTTGCTCCCTGCGTCTAAATGCGGTATACTCCGCATCCTTTTCCTGACCCATCGGATACTCCTTTTCAATATGATATCACAGTTCGATTTCGACATCGTTGTCGTGGGCGGAGGTCATGCCGGCTGCGAGGCGGCCCTGGCCGCCGCAAGAAGCGGCGCCAAGACGTTGCTCGTGACGATGAACGCCCAGCGGCTCGGGGCGATGCCCTGCAATCCCTCCATCGGGGGAATCGCGAAGTCACACCTCGTCTTCGAGCTCGACGCGCTTGGCGGCGAAATGGCGATCAATACCGACATGGCGGGTCTTCAATTCCGCGTTCTGAACACGCGGCGCGGGGCCGCCGTCCAGGCAAACCGGGCCCAGTGCGACAAGTACCGGTATTCCGCGAGAATGGGCGCTGTCGTCGGGCAAACGCCGGAACTATCCGTCCTCGAAGACGAAATTGTCGGCCTCGTTTTCGCGGGCGACTCCGTTCGCGGCGTCCACACCCTGAAACACGGAGAAATTGCATCTCGCGCCGTCGTCATCACCGCCGGGACGTTTCTCCGCGGCACCATCCATGTCGGGCACGAAACGGTGCCCGGGGGCGGTTGTGGCCAACCCCCGGCCAACGCCTTGGCCGATCAGCTTCGGGAGCGCGGCATGGGCGCCGCACGCCTGAAGACCGGGACGCCGCCCCGTCTGGATCCTGCAAGCATCGATACCGCGGCGATGACCCGCCAGAACGGTGAAACCCCGCCGCCGCTCTTCTCCTGGTCGGGCCGAAAGCGGCTCCGCAACCCCAATTTGTTCCACGTGGAACATGATCCGCCTTTTTGGGAGGCCAGAGCGCCCTGGTCCTGCTATCTGACCCACACGACGCCCGAGACGCACGCCATTGTGAAGGAAAATTTGGGGGAATCGGCGCTTTACGGCGGCGACATCGTCGGAACCGGCGCCCGATACTGCCCATCGTTTGAGGACAAGGTTGTCAAATTCCCGGACAAAGAGAGCCACCATGTCTTCATCGAGCCCGAATCGGCCGATCCCGCTCTCGATCTGGCGTATCCCAACGGACTGTCCTGCAGCCTTCCCCGCGAGGTTCAGACCCAAATGGTTCATTCAGTTCCTGGACTGGAGCATGCGATCTTTCGTGCCTATGCCTATGCGATCGAATACGATTTCTACGATCCCCGCGACCTCTGGCCTTCTCTGGAATCCAAGCGCATCCAGGGTCTCTTTTTCGCGGGCCAGGTGAACGGAACAACCGGCTACGAAGAAGCGGCTGCGCAGGGTTTCGTCGCCGGCGTCAACGCCGCGCGCGGGGTCCGCGACGAGTCGCCCGTTGTCTTTTCGCGCGACGAGGCCTATATCGGCGTGATGATTGACGATCTCGTGACAAAAGGCACGAACGAACCCTACCGGATGTTCACCTCGCGCGCCGAACGACGTCTGCTTCTCCGTCAGGACAACTCACGCTACCGTCTCCTCGACCGAGCGCGGGAGATTGGAATCGCTCCCGTCGCGTTTCTCGAAGAAACGCAATCGCAGCAGACCACGATCACCGCCGAAGTCGACCGGTTGTGCCGCGAACGGGTCTCCGGAGAGCCCCTGTCCACGCACCTTTGCCGACCCGGGAGCGCATACGCGACGCTGCCTGGCGCCCAGGATCTTCCAGACGATGTGATTGCCGAAATCGAACACCAGATCCGATACCGCGACTACATCGAACACGAAGAACGCATGGCGGAGGAGGCCCGTCGTCAGGAGATGATGACGATACCCGACGGCATCGACTACCTGGCCCTGACAAACCTCCGCTACGAAGCGCGCGAAAAACTGGCTCGAGCCCTTCCTGTCAATCTCGGCATGGCGGCACGTATTCCGGGGGTGAATCCCGCGGACATCGCCATGCTCACCGTGGCGATCCGGCGGATGGTGAGGGGCTAGGGACTAGCGGTTAGCGGCTAGCGGCTAGGGGTTAGTGACTAGTGGCTGCAATCCGGGGTCTCGAGTCGTTCTGTCGATGCTGCGGACGGGGTAAAAGAGACGGGGACACGAACGATCCAGGACTGTCCGTCACACACAAACCGAAGGACCGATCGAGACCGAAATCGGTCAGTGTCCGTCGTCGCGGAGCGCGCGTGGCCTTGTCTTAGCATGTTTTCGATATGCCTTTCCCCGAGCCAAACCGACGGAGGCGCTACAACCCGTACCACGCCCAGTTTACGGGGGTTATCAACACATTTCACAAAGCCTGTTCATAACCTTCTGAGGACTCAAGGATCGGCAAGGTGAATGAGTTCGGTGCAAACCCCGCCTGTTTTGCCCAATTTCGACGTAAATACGGCGGGTTGACGCCAGTCGCACGAGCTATTAAAATTTTATATCCTCGATTTGTTGATAACCTGTTGAGAAGTCGGCGCGTCAGTTTTTGAAAGACAGTATTGACAAAGCGGGAGAAAATCGGCATGATTCCTGCAACAAGAAGCGACTGTTTCTTGGCTCTGTCTGATTGTATCCGTTCCCCTCCGAATTCGTGTTCACAACCTGTGGTCAACTTACGACAACCTGTTCACGCCGAGCCCTCCTGTTTGCAACCTGCGATTTACTGACAGACTCCCTTCAAGTTGCCTCCAGGTTGTGATTGTGTTCAAGTCTTTAATTTTCAACCACTTAACTCGCTTTACACCTGCCTATATTCCTCGCTACTACGGATACTTTAACAAGAACAATAGAGATCATCAGTCGTAAGGGTGTTGACAAGGGCAGAAGAACGGAGACACAAACGGAAAACGGAACAGCCATGAAATTCAAAGTCCCCAAGTCGAAGTTGTTCGAGGCGTTGTCCTTGGTTCAGAACATCGTCGGAACCCGATCGGCCCTGCCCGTCCTCTCCAATGTGCTGATCTCGGCCGAGGAGGGCTCGCTCGTGCTGACCACGACGGACATGGACATCACGATGCGCTGCCGTTGCGAGGCGGACGTGGTGGAACCGGGAAAGGTGACGCTGCCGGTGAAGAAGCTGGCGGGCATCGTCAGGGAGTTGGACGAGGGCATCGTCACCTTCGACGTTGAAAACGACGAGGTCGCCCACATGCGGTGCAGTTCGTACAAGTCGAAGATCAACGGACTGCCGGCCCGCGAATTTCCGCCTCCTCCGGGAGTTGAAGGCGGTGTCACGTACACGATCGACCAGGGGAAGTTCAAGGACATGCTCCGCAAGACGCACTACGCGACGGCGCTGGACGACACGCGCGCCGTTCTCACGGGCATCTTGATGAGCTTCGCCGACGGCAAGCTCACCTGCGTAGCCACCGACGGCCGGCGCCTGGCGCTCTACGAGCACGAAGTGGACTTCCCCACGGAAAACGCCCGCGACATCGTGTTGCCCCTACGCGCAGCCACGGAGTTGATCCGCACGCTGGCCGACAGCGGCCCGCTCACCCTGACGGTGAAGGACAAGCAGCTCATCTGCGAATTCGGCGAGATTTTCTTCGCCTGCAAGTTGCTGGCCGGCGTCTACCCCAACTACAAGCAGGTCGTCTTCGACCGCTGCAACAACGTCATTTCCGTCAACCGCGAAGAACTCCTCGCCGTCCTGCGCCGCATCAACGCCTCGACGACGAACGCGACGAACGCGATGCGGCTGACCTTCGAAAACAACATTCTCACCATCGCCGTGAGCTCGCCCGAAATCGGGGAAGCCACGGACACCGTCGCGATCAAGTATTCCGGCGAGCCGATCAGCGTGATCTTCAATCCCGAGTTCATGATGGATCCCCTGAAATACCTGACCAGCGACGAGGTGCAGATCGAGCTGAACAATTCCTCAAGCCCGGGTCTGATCAAGAGCGACATTCCGTTCCTCTACGTGATCATGCCGCTTCGGGTCTGATCCCAGTCGGGGAGCCTCCGCCACACCATGATCGCACCCAAACGCACCCGCTCGCGCGAAATGGCCGAGCTGATGGGCGAAATCGACGCGCAGATGAGCACGCTGCGCCGCGGTTTCGACCCCGGCGAGAAGATCGCCGCCACCGTCCTCTCCGTCGGCGCCGACACGGTCGTCGTCGACATCAATTCCAAGATGCAGGGTCTGATCGACCGGACCCAGTGGAAGGAGGGCGAACTGCTGCCGGCCCCCGGCGACGTGATCGATGCCTACTTCGTCGAGGTCCGCGACGGCGCCGCGCGGCTGTCGCTGGGCGGAGCGGGCTCCGCCGTCGACCAGTCCATCTTGCAGGCGTTCCAGACGAAGCTGCCCATAGAGGGTAAAATCGAGAAGGAGGTCAACGGCGGCTATGAAGTCCGCCTGGCCGGCCAGCGCGCCTTTTGCCCCTTCTCCCAGGTCGGCCTCCCCCGCAGAGCGGAAGGCGACCCGGCGCCGATCGGCGTCGTCCTGCCCTTTCTCGTGATCGAGTACGATCCCGAGGAGCGCGGTCTGGTCGTCAGCCACCGCGCCCTGCTGGATCGCGAGCGCGCATCGAAACGCGAAGCGCTCAAGGCCGAACTGCGCGAAGGCGACGTGCGCGAAGGCGTCGTCACCAAAATCATGCCTTTCGGCGCCTTCGTCGATCTCGGCGGCATCGAGGGGCTCATTCCCCTGCGCGAAATCTCCTGGGATCGCTCGGTCAAACCCGAGGACATCCTTGCCGAAGGACGGCGCGTGCGCGTTGCGATCCTCTCCCTCGACTGGGATGCCGACCGCTTCTCCTTCAGCTTGCGCGACACAGTCGCCGATCCGTGGCTGGACTACGCCTCGGCGCTCGGCCCCGGCACCTACGTCACGGGCACGGTCGTCAAGCTCATGCCTTTCGGAGCCTTTGTCTCTCTGGCGCCTGGCGTTGAGGGCCTCGTGCCCGTCTCGCGTCTCGGCGCGGGTCGTCGCATCGGACACCCCCGCGAATGCGTCGCGGAAGGAGACGTTCTCGATCTCCAGGTCGAGACGATCGACCTCGACGCGAAGAAGATGTCGCTCAAGGTCGTCGACAAGCGCGTTCGCGACTTGAAGCCCGGGACGATCGCCGTCGCGGCCCATCTGCAAGGTCTCGTTGAAGGGGTTCGGGATTTCGGCGTCTTTGTGCGCCTCGCCGAGGACAAGACCGGCCTGCTCCACATCAGCGAGTGCGACATCGAACGCGGTGGAAACCCCGAGGCGAAGCTCGCGGCGAAATTCCCGGTCGGCAGCTCGGTCGAAGTCGTCATCAAGGCCATCGACGGCGACCGCATCGCGCTGACGCTCCCGGCCAAGGCGGGTGCGCCCGGCGATGGCGAGGAGGACATCGCGGCCCTCCTCAAGGCCGCTAGCGACAACGCCCAGAGCGCCTCGATATCCTCGATCGGCAGCATGCTCGACAACCTGTTCAAGAACTAGCGCCGCGCGCCGGAAACCCAGCAGAACCAGGAAAGGCATGAAGAAGTTCGCGCTCCAGCTCCTCGGCGTCACCGCCGCGTTATCCGCACTCGTCTGGACCGGGCTTCCCTGGTTGAAGACCCATCGCTCCGCCGACTACGACCGCCTCGTGGACGCTTTCGCGAGCGGACGCGGGCGGCAGGAGCTGGCCATCCAAATCGCGGCGAAGGCCGGAGGGCTCGCCGAAACGGTCAAGGACGCCGGCGCGGACTTCGCCGCGACGACAAGTCGAGGGATTTCCGAAGTCGTCGCCCCCGCGCCCGACTCGCCCACAGCCGTAGCGGACCCGCCCGACTCGGATTCGGCCAGACCCACCGATTCGGCCGCGTCCGAACCCCCGGCATCCGCGCCCGAGGTTCCGCCGTCCGGGGCGTCCGTCGCGTCCGCGCAGAACGGAGCCGCTCCTGCCGAAGCCGAGGCCGTCGCTCCTGCGGAAGCTGCCGCCCCGGCTGATCCCGCCGCCGCCCTCAATGCGGATCCCGGCTTCGTCTGGGGCCTCGTCGTCACCAACTCCTTCTTCTACGACGCCCAGATGAATCGCATGGGCATTCTCGCCGGCGGCACGGTGGTCGCCCGCAAGAGCGTCCGCCTCTTGAACGACGGCAACATCGCCGAATGCTGCTATCTCGGCCCCGACCGGATGTGGGTCTACGAGCCGGTCCACGTCTACGAATCCGATCTCATCGTCTTCGACACGCCCTACGAGCAGGCCAACCGCGAGCAGCGCGACCTGCTCGTCGAGTACTGCAAGCTCTACGGGCGCTACGAAGCGGCCAAGGCCAAGCTCTACAAGGATGTGCTCATGCGCAATCCGCATCTTGAGGAGCATCAGGAGACCGCCAAGGCGTACCGCGAGTTTTCCCTCCGCGCCAAAGCCATCCACGAAGAGCACCAGAACACCACTGGCGCCCGGCGCAGCGCTCTCGAGGACCAGCTTCGCAAAATGAAAGGCGAGGAAGGCGATATCAAGCGCCGCTACGAGGAGGCCAAGGTCAAGTACGATGCCTGGAAGCAGCAAAATGTCCTCGACCCCGCCGCCGCCGGACGGCTCAAGACGCCGGACATGCAATCCTACGAAAACCGGATGAACGCTCTGCGCCCCGCCGTGCAGGCAATTGTTCCCGGGCTCTAGGATGCTTTTTTGTCCCCTTGTCTGAACGGGGGGGCTTATGCTAGAATTGATCCCTTAAACGGAGTTCGGGTCTGGGTACGCCCTTCAGTTTCTTTCCCCAACACAGGAACGGCAGCCATGACATTGTTCCACAATTTCCCGCGATTCAGCGGTCCCGTCTCGACGGCGACCGCATGGGTGCTCGCCCTCTTGGGCTCTGCCGTCGTCCAGCCCGCCTCGGCCGCCGTCGACGCCGTCGCCGTCCTCCAGAGCGCCGACTTCAGCCAGACGACTCAGAGCGCAAACCCGCTCCGCGTCTTCACCACGTCCACCTTCATCTACGCCCTCGACGATTCGGCCAAGGAAATCACCGTCTGGAAGAAGGACGGCTACGGGCGCAAGATCCGCAGCTTCAAAGGCGTTGCGGACGTCGCGGACGGCTCCGGCGTCAAGGGAGACCCGTTTCTCGCCCCGCGGGGACTCGCCAAGCACCCCTCCCAGAACATCCTCGCCGTCACGGACTGGGCCGGCGGCGCCGTCCAGGATCTGCGCTTCTATGCGTTCACGGAGTCCGCGACCAACGTCGTCTTCACCTTTCTCGGCCAGTACGCCGGCCTGTCCAACGCCGCCGACGCGGCCTTCTTCCCCGACGGCTCCGTCGCCGTCGGCGGCAACAACTACCTGACGACCGGTCCCTACGTCTACACGCTGACGGGTCCGTACTCCGGCATGACCCAGTCGGGTGGCAACCTGATGCCCAACCCCACCCAGAACGGCTCGGTCGATGGTCTCTGGGTCGATCCTGAAAACAGCCATGTCTTCATCGCCAGCGCCACCCGCCATTGCGTCTACGAGCTCGACGGCGCCACCGTCGTCAGGACCTACGGCACTCCCGGCATCCCCGGCTCCGCCGGCGGTTCGCTCCACGATCCCTTCGACATCTGCACCTGGCGCGACGCCACCCTCGCCCGCAAGCGTCTCCTCGTCGCCGACAAGGACAACAGCCGCGTCGCCGTCTACGATCTCGAAGAAACCGCCACCCCTGTCGCCACCATTGGCGGTTACGGCGCCTCCCCCGGCGAGTTCGTCCGTCCCTCGTGCGTCTTCGCCGTCTCCGGGACAACCCAGATCGCCGTCGCCGACACGTCCAACCGCCGCATCCAGATCCTCGAACTCGACACGGACGGCGACGGCACTCCCGATATCGAGGACACCACCCCCGTTGTCGCCGACAGCGACGGCGACGGCCTCTCCGATTCCGAGGAGACGACGATCACCTTCACCTTCCCCGACGACCCCGACTCGGACAACGACGGTCTCTCCGACGGCGACGAAGTTCGCGTCTACGGCACCGACCCCAACGACCCGGATACCGATGGCGATGGGCTTTCCGATTTCGACGAGGTCATGCTCTACGGCACCGACCCCCAGCGCCCCGACACCGACGGCGATGGTCTTTCGGATCGAGAGGAAGTCGTCTTCCACAGCACCGATCCCCTCGATCCCGACACCGACGACGACCATCTGACGGACGGCGTGGAGATGCAGCTCGGCACCGATCCGCTCGATCGCGACACCGACGGCGATGGCGTCTCCGACGGCGACGAGATGGACTGGAACGAGGAGAACGACTTCATGACCGATCCCCTCGTTCCCGATACCGACGGCGACGGACTCTCCGACGGCCAGGAACGCGACCTCGGCACGGATCCGCTCAGCGCCGACACCGATGGCGACGGCTTCACCGATGGCGACGAAGTGGACAACCTCAATTCCGACCCCCTCGATTCCGCCAGCCCGGCGCCCAACGCGATCATCGTCGTCGGCCCGAATGCCTTCAACGAAGGGACGATCACCAACGTCACCGTGGTCCTCGGCACCGTTCCCACGGCCGAAACCCTCGTCAGTGTCACCGGCTACATCCCCGGCCGTGTCGAAGGCGATGCCCTCCTCGTCTTCCCCGCCGGCACGCGGAAGGCGACCCTGAACCTCCAGCTCGTCGACGGCCCGGCCAGCCCCACGCTCAACTTCATCCCCACCGGCTTCTTCAGCGCCGCCGCATACGCCTTCACCGTCGCCAACGTCGCCCCCACGATTCTCTTCGCCACCGCCTCCACGAACCGCATCGACCAAGGCCAGTCCGTGGATCTCGCCGCCTCCGCCTCCGATCCCGGCGCCGACACCCTGCTCTACACCTGGTCCTTCAGCGACGGATCGCCCGATTTCGTCGGTTCCGCCACCTCGCGCGTCTTCGCCGCGACCGGAAACATCCTCGTCACCCTCACCGTCTCGGATGACGACGGCGGCTCGACCTCGACCAGCTTCTACATCGTCGTCGCCGCCACGACGCTCCCCACGATCGAATTCACGGCCATCGACGCGGACTCCGCCACTTTCCGCATTCCGACCGCCAACCGCAACACCGACCTTTTGGTGCGCTTCGCCGACGCCCTCGATGCCGATCCTTCGACTTGGACGCCCTGGCTCTTCCTGGACGCCGCCGACATCGCGGCAACGGGGGAGGGGATGCTCCCGTCGACGCCCGTCTCGTCGCCCATCGCTCCCGTGAACGTCGTCATCGACGACCAGCCGGACGGCTACACCTACTTCACCTTCGACCTCGCGCCCTTCCTCGCGACGTACGACGACCTCTTCCTCACCGTTTTGATCTACGACAACGACTAGACACCCCGGTCGGGCGTCCCGCCCCTTTTTGAAAGGACAGCATCATGAGCCAAGATACACGTACTCTCCGATCCGCCATTTCCGCCACGACCCTGGCGGCCGTTCTGCTCCTCGGCCTCCCCGCCACCGCCGAGGAGAGGCCCGCCGCCGCCCCGGCTCCGGCAGCCCAGGAAGCCCCCGCAGCCGTCAAGCCCGCCGCAGTCCCCGTCGTTGCCGCCGCCGCGGCCGCCGCCGCCAAGCCGGCCGCGGATCCCGCCTCGGAGGCGTATCGCAAGCGCCTCCAGGAGCTGAGCGCCCCGCGCGACAAGGGATTTGCCGAGGTCAACGCCGCGACGGCGAAGATCGACGCGCGGAAGAAGGAAATTCTCACTGAAAACAAGGATGCCGGCAAGCTCGCCGCCGAGATCGAGTCCATGAAGAAGGAGATCGAGGAGAAGAGCGCCGCGCTGGAGAAGGTCTTCGCCGCCGACGCGAAGCTCAAAACCCTCGAGACCGAGCTGGCCGCCGCCCACGACGCCCTCCGCAAGGCCCAGACCGGCCTTCGGGAGGAAATCGCCCGCCGCCATCGCGAACACACCCAGCGAATCGCCAAACAGCAGACAGAGGCCGAGGCCGCCAAGGCGAAGGCCGCGGAAGCCGGGGCCGCCAAGCCGGCCGGCAAGTCCAAGTAAGCAGGCGAAAACACCCCCATCCCCATCTCAAACACCCGGAATCCTGGAACCAGACTTCAGCGACAAGCCGACGGCGCAACGCGGCGGCGGATCGCGAAAGGGAACAACATGAAACACTCCTTCCGAAGCACATTCATGGCGTTGGCGACGGCGGCCCTCTGCCTGGGCGCCTGCACGGCTTCCGCCCAGCTCTACATTCGGGATGTCTTCGTCTACACGGACGATGGCGCGCCCGACTGCACGGCCGAGTCGGATCGCCTGACCTTCGTGGTCGACATCCGCAACAACAACATTGCGA
>CAYVJM010000021.1:13711-16727 GCA_964451695.1 uncultured Lentisphaerales bacterium
GCTCGGAAGCCAACACCGTCCCCCTCAATCTCGTCGCCCAGACCGCCAACGCCGCCGTCGCCACCATCACTCCTGTCGCCGCGCTGATCCCCACCGGGGAGAGTTCCTTCCTGTTTTCGGTCAACGGCATCAGCCCGGGGACCACGTCCGTCACCATTTATTCCCGAGACCACATCGCCGAATCCGTCACCATCCCCGTCACCGTCTCGCTCTCCGCCGCGGCCCGTCGCGTCACACTCACGCCTTCGCCGCTGATCACGGGTGAAGACGCCGGCGGCGGCGTCACGATGATCCGCGTCAATCTTGGCGCCGGCTCCGCCACCCCCGTCACCCTCAACGTCACCGGCTACATCCCCACGAAGGTCGAGGGCGACGCCTCGGTCACCATCCCGGCCAACCAAACCGAAGGCTACTTCTCCCTGCGCGCGCTCGACGGCCCCTCCACCCCCTCCCTCACGATCTCCGATCCCAGCGCCTACTACGAGCAGACCTACCTCAGCATCGTCGTCTCCAACACGGCCCCCACCATCGTCTCGCCTGTCGAGGACACCGAGCTGACCACCGTTGTCGGACGCTCCCTCGCCTTCCTCGCCACGGCCACGGATCCCGCGCGCACCTACGATTCGCTGACCTATCATTGGGAATTCGGCGACAACACGACCGCCAACGGCCCTGCGGTCTCCCACATCTACGGGGCGGCCGGCACCTACACCGCCGTGCTGACCGTCACCGACGGCGACGGCGGTGAAGCCGTCCGCACGATCTCCGTGGTCGTCGAGGACGGCGTGGTTCTCAATCTCGCTCCCTACCTCCCCACGGGTCTTGCCGGCGCCGACCCGAACGGAACCTTTGTCTACCTCAACCCCGCCAGCGAAATTTGGAACCCGTCCGGCGGCAACCGCTTCCCGGAGGGCTTCGGAGTCGTCGTCCGCGCCGTACCGCCCGCCGGCAGCTACCCCTTCGCCTGGATCGACAACGGAGACTACCTGCGCCAACCCCTTCGCGCGATGCCGGGCCGCCAGCTCGACGCCACGATCACGCTGACAGATGAATCGATGGACGTCTGGTACCTCTTCAGCCGCGCGTTCTATTCGTTCGACACCTTCGGCGACGTCGACCAGGACGGCCTGAGCGATACGTGGGAGGCGCACTGGACGACCGAGCCGTTCCGCGCCGGCTACGCCACCGAGGACATCGGCGTCATCGCCGCCACCATCCCGACCGGCGTCGCCGGACCGTTCGGCAACCTCGACGCAGACTCCCTTCCTCTGGCCGGGACGCTGCAGATTCCAAACATCATCGAGCCCGGTGACGTTCGCGTGTTCCAATACCCCATTCCCTGGTCCTCCGGATGGTCTGGCTACCTGCCGCATCCCGACAACCCGTTCGTCAACATCATCGAATACCGCGGCCTTGAAGAAAACCGGGGTCTCGGCGACGGCTGGGTCCGCTATGCGCTGGAGCGTCCTGCCGCCGACAGCGCGCTCCGCGGCAACGACCCCGCCACGGATCCGACCGTGGAAGACTCGGACGGCGACGGCCTCGGCGACGGCTGGGAGTACTACTTCTGGACGACGATCATGTACGAGGTCTCGGCGACCAACGCCTGGCGCGCCTACGACCCCACGTTCGCCACCTACGACGATGGCGGCATCCCCCTGCTCAACACCCTCCCCGGCGGTCTCTACGACAAGCAGACGCTGCTCGACATGTTCGATCCGATGATCGGCCGCGCCACCAGCCCCGGAATCGAGGCGCTCGATCCCGACCAGGACGGCCTCTCCAACCTCGAGGAGTATTACCTCGGCACCAACCCGATTCACTGGGACACCGATGGCGACGGCATGCCCGACGGCTGGGAGGTCGACATGGCGCTCAACCCCCTGGATCGCATCGACGCCACCTCCAACGACGACCGCGACATGATGGTGGAGGGGCATGCGCTGGTCTACATCGCCGCTCTCGAGACCCAGTTGTACTGGAACGGCGAGGCCGCCTTTGGTTTCGACCCCCGGTTCGCATGGGAGGGGGGCGGCGCGGAAGAAAACGAGGCCTACACCGCGCTTCAGGAGTTCCTCGTCGCCCGCTACTACATCGACCTGGGCCTCGTCCCCCAGGTGGACAGCACGATTTGGCTCTATTGGACCACCGACCCGTTTGACAACGACACGGATCAGGACGGCATGCCCGATGGCTGGGAACTGTACGTCGGACTGCCTCCGATGTTCCGCCCACCCCAGCCGCCTGCCTTCGACATCCAGCTCGGTCCCATCCTCGGCGAGCCGCCTGACTTCGACTTCGACGCGCTCTCGCCCGCACAGGAGTTCGCGAACACCACCGCCGCGGCTCTTCGCGCCGCCGACGTGCCGATCGGCACGAACGGCACCCTTCGCGCCTTCCCCGTCGCCTTCCCGGAGTGGACGAACAAGACGATGCCCTCCGATCCCTGGAACGCCGACACCGATGGCGACGGCCTCATCGACGGCGGCTCCGAAATGGTGGGCGCCGGCGAACACATCGAACCCGCGATCGGCGACGCCAATGCGGACGGCAGCGCGGTCGTCAACCTCAACCCGTGCAGTGTCGACACCGACCGCGACTGGCTCTCCGACGGCTGGGAGTACGCCATGGGATTGCAGACGACGACCAACGCCCCGGGCGACTTCGACAACCCGACCGGCACCTACGGCGACGCCGATGGCGACGGCCTCGCCAACTACCAGGAATATCTGGCGGGGTGCAACTACGCCTGGCGCTACGACAAGCGCTACGCCCCCGACGATCCGCGCTACTTCACCCCGGAAGGCGGATTCCGCCCCTACGACGCCGGGGACTTCCTGCTTCCCCACCCGAGCCCCGTCAGCCTCCAGACGGCGTACGAGATGCTCCAGGAGCTGGAAGCGGCCGCCGCGATCACACCCCCGGATCCCGCAGATCCGGTCTACGGCTACACGTATCAGGAAATCGCGCTGCGCGCCCAGGCCGTCGGCTTCGACGACTTCGACGCGGCGCTTCG
>CAYVJM010000022.1:0-16659 GCA_964451695.1 uncultured Lentisphaerales bacterium
ACGCTGCTGGCGCTGCTCGACGATTTGAAGCGACGTCTCGAGAGCCGCAGCGCCTGAAGCACCTGATGCGGGTGGTGCTTTGGCTTGAGTTTCGGGGTGTTTTTGGGTATAGTGGCCGACGTTCAAAACGTGAACCGGCATCGGCAACGCGTCGGCGCTGAATACGACCATCAAGAAGAGGAGTCTGGATCCATGGCACACATCATCGACAAGGAAAAATGCGTCGGCTGCGAAGCTTGCATGGGCGCCTGCCCGACGGAGGCGATCAGCAAGGAAGGCGACAAGTGCAAGATCGACCCGGCGACGTGCGTCGACTGCGGCGCCTGCGCGAGCGTCTGCCCCGTGGAAGCGATCTCGGCCGGCTGATGCGGTGATCCCGCCAGGTCGTGTCCATGCGGATCGCGTACATCATCCCGGGACCGGCCGGCCCATTTTTCGAGAAGAACAGCCAGCGCGAACAGGCGCTCGTGGAAGAGCTCCGTTGGAACGGCCATGACGTTCTGTTCGTGCCGATTCTCTTTCCGCTGAAGCCAGGTCCTCGAGACGTCGAGGCCGCCGACGAGGTTCCCCTCTTTGGCGGCGCGGTTCGCGTCTACCTCAACCACATCGCCCCGCGTCTCTCCTCGCGGATGCCCGGCTGGCTTTGGACGGCGCTGGACAGACCGGCGTTGCGGAGCCAAGCCGCGCGCCGGGTGATGCGGTCGCGCCAGCGTCTCGCCGAGTTCCTCAAGGACGCGCTTGACGGGCGCAACGGGGCGCTGCTAGCGGGCATGGAGGATCTCTGCGGGTGGCTCTGCCACGAGCAGCGGCCCGACGTCGTGCTGCTATCCACGCCGTTTCTCCTGGGCCTCGCCCCGGTTCTGCGCAGTGCGCTGCGAACGCCCATCGCCTGCGCGATGAACTCCGAACTGGAGGATCTGGCGATGCTCGAGGGCCCGGAGGCCATCGTCCTGCTCACGAAGCTACGCAGCGCCGTGGCTTCGGCGGACGGCTTCATCACGACGAGCCACTTCCATTCGGAGCGCGTCCAGAAGCGCCTGGGCGTGCCTGTGGCCTCGACGCGCCACGTCCATCCGGGGATCCAGGCGGCGGCCGACTCGGCGGCCGAGCCGCCGGCGACTCCGTGCGTCGGGCTGATCGTGCGAGGCGATTCCGCGCGCTGCGGTCTTGGCGCCGAAGCCGCGAAGGCGGCGATCCGGCGGCGTCTCGGGCCTGACGTCACGGTGCGTGTCGTCTTCGAGCCCAACCCCTTTCTTCCGCGGCGCGAGGCGTTGCGCGGGCGGCGGGGCGACGAGACCGTGCCGGAATCCGATGGGGCGAACCAGGCGCTGCTCGGAACCTTCAGCGCCGCCGTCTTCCTTCATCCCGATCCGCCGCCGGCGTTCGACCACCTGGTGCTGGAGGCGCTCGCCTGCGGCACGCCGGCCGTCTTGCCGGACTCCGGCGCGAACCGCGAAATCGCGGGTCTCTCCGATGCCACGATGCTCTACGACGGGGTGGAAACGCTTGCTGCGGCCGTGGCCGCCTTCGTCGGGGCGGCGCCGGCGCGGCGCGCCGAGCTGCGCCAGCTTGCGCGTCGGAGCGTCGAGCACTGCTTTTCGATCCCCCGCATGGCCCTGGAGACGGCCGAGGCGCTTCAGGCGATCATCGCCCGCAACTCCGGCCCTCAGGACGCCTGGTCCGCGCGGATCGACGCCGCCTTGCCATTTCGTACCCCCTGACCCGTCTTTTCCATGCAGAACTTCGTCCATCTCCACCTCCACACCACCTATTCCCTGCTCGACGGCGCCTGCCATGTCGACAAGCTCGTCCAGCGCGTCAAACATCTCGGGATGCCGGCCTGCGCGATCACGGACCACGGCGTGCTCTACGGTCTGAAGCACGCCTACGACGCCTGCAAGAAGGCGGGTGTGAAGCCGATCCTCGGGTGCGAGGCCTACGTGGCCACCGAGCCGCATACGGAGCGCAACGCGCGTTCCGGCAACCATCTCGTCCTGCTCGCCAAGAACCACCAGGGCTATCGCAACCTCGTCAAGCTCGCATCGATCGCCCACACCGAGGGTTTCTACTACCGTCCGCGCATCGACAAGGCGCTGCTCGAGCGCTATCACGAGGGTCTCATCGCCTCCTCGGCCTGTCTGGCCGGGGAGATCCCGCGGTTCATCGCGGACGGCAATCTGGCGCAGGCCGAGGCGGCGGCGCGGTGGTACCGGGATCTGTTCGGGGACGACTTCTATCTGGAGATCATGCTCCACCAGGCGGGCGACGGCCTTGCCCCGGAGGTGGCCGCGGCGATCAACCAGGAGGTCTACGACAACCAGCTCAAGATGAACCGGGAGATCCTGGCCCTGGGCGCCGCGCTCGGGATCAAGGTCGTCGCGACGAACGACGTCCACTTCCTGATGAAGGAGGACGCTGACGCGCACGACATCCTGTTGTGCGTCAACACGGGCAAGCGCTACGACGACCCTGGCCGCCTGCGCTATACGCGGCAGGAGTGGCTCAAGTCGCCGGAGGAGATGGCCGCGCTGTTTCCGGACCATGCCGAGGCGCTCGCGAACACGCTCGAGGTCGCGGAGAAGGTCGAGGCGTACAAGCTCGAATCGAAGCCCATCATGCCCGTCTATCCGATTCCGTCGGAGTTCCCGGAGGACGTGGCGTCGGTCGCGCCGGAGGCGCTCCAGGAGACGTTCGGCAAGCAGTTCGAGACGCTCGGGGGCAACGCGCCCGGCGGTCTGGAGCGGTTGCGGCGCATCAAGTACGAGGCGGACTATCTGGAGCACCTCGCGCGCGAGGGCGCGAAGCGGCGCTGGCCCGCCGGGATCGCGCCCGAAGTCGAGGAGCGCCTCGCCTTCGAATTGCAGACGATCCGCAACATGGGCTTCCCCGGGTACTTTCTCATCGTTCAGGACTTCATCGCGGCCGCCCGCGCGATGGGCGTCATCGTCGGCCCGGGCCGCGGCTCGGCGGCCGGCAGCGCCGTCGCGTACTGTCTGGGGATCACCAACATCGACCCCATCGCCTACGACCTGCTCTTCGAGCGCTTCCTCAACCCCGATCGCATCTCGATGCCGGATATCGACGTGGACTTCGATGACGCCGGGCGCGACCGCGTGCTCTCGTGGGTCGTCGAAAAGTACGGCGCCGACCACGTCGCCCACATCATCACCTTCGGCACAATGGCGCCCAAGGTCTGCATCAAAGACATCGCCCGCGCCCTCGACGTGCCCATCCCCGAGGCCAACCGCCTGGCCGCCCTTGTCCCGGACGTCCCGAAGATCACGCTTCAGGATGCGCTCAAGACGAGCCCCGAGTTGCTCGCCGAGAAGGATCGCGGTCCGGAGACGTCGCGCCGCATCCTGAACATTGCCGAGAAGCTCGACGGCTCCGTTCGGCAGGTCGGTGTGCACGCCTGCGGCGTCATCATCAGCCGCGATCCGCTCACCGAGGTCATCCCCGTGAAGCCCTCGGACAAGGACGCCCTGCTCTGCACACAGTACGACGGCCACTTCGTGGAGCCGATCGGCCTGCTGAAGATGGACTTTCTGGGGCTCAAGACGCTCACCGTGCTCAAGGAGTGCCTCGCGAGCATCCAGGAGGCGCGCGACGAGACGGTGGACATCGACGCCATTCCGCTCGACGACCCGGAGACCTTCGCCGTTTTCTCGCGCGGCGACACGACGGGACTCTTCCAGTTCGAGTCCGACGGGATGAAGAAGCATCTGCGCGCACTTCAGCCCGACCGTCTCGAAGACCTCGTGGCGATGAACGCGCTCTATCGTCCTGGGCCGATGCAGTATATCCCCCAGTACATCGAGCGCCGGCACGGCCGTGAGAAGATCGCCTACGACCATCCGATCATGGAGTCGTACCTGAAGGCCACGTACGGCGTCACCGTCTACCAGGAGCAGGTCATGCTGCTCTCCCGCGCTCTTGCCGGGTTCACGCGCGGCCAGTCCGACACCCTTCGCAAGGCGATGGGCAAGAAAGACGCCAAGATGATGGCCGAACTGAAGGTGAAGTTCGTCGACGGCTGTCTGGCCAATCCCGAGTTCACCCGGCACTGCCGCGGCCAGGACGCCGCCCGGCAGCTCGTCGACAAGATCTGGGCGGACTGGGAGTCTTTCGCGCAGTACGCCTTCAACAAGTCGCACTCCGTCTGCTACGCCTACCTCGCCTACCAGACCGGCTATCTCAAGGCGCACTACGCGCCCGAGTACATGTGCGCGCAGATCACCTCGGAAATGGGCAATTTCGACAAGATGCCCACGTTCATCGCCGAGGCATCCGCGATGGGCTACCGCATCCTGCCTCCCTGCATCAACCAGTCCTCCGCCATCTTCCTCCCCGAGCGCCTCGAAGACGGCCAGTCCTTCGGCCTGCGCTACGGTCTTGCCGGCGTTAAGGGCGTCGGCTTCGGCGCCGCCCAGACCGTCGCCGCCGAACGCAAGCGCGGCGGTCCCTACCGCAACTTCAACGACTTCATCGCCCGTCTCGGGGGCGCGATCAACAAGAAGGCGCTCGAATCCCTCGTCCTCTGCGGCGCCGTGGACTGCCTCGGGCACCATCGCGCCGCCCTTCTCGACGACCTCCCTCGCGCCATGCTGCGGGCCGACAAGGCGATGAAGGACAAGGCGGCCGGGCAGGGATCCCTTTTCGACCTCGTTCCGGCAGCCTCGGGCGGCGGCTTCGAGGAGGACGATGTGGACGACGCGGCCGTGCCGCCGATGCCGCGCCTGGAGCGTCTTCGCTACGAGAAGGAGCTGCTCGGCATCTTCCTATCCGACCACCCGATCAGCCGGTATGCGGCGATCGCCGCGATGTTCAGCTCGATCACCGAGGTCAAGGCCCAGCACGAGGCTCTCGCGGCGCGCCTCGCTGAAGCCCGTGCCAACGGCGCCGGGGGCCCACCCAAGAGCGACGACGAGCGGCACCGCAAGCGCAGCCCCGGCCAGATCGCCATGTTCTGCGCCTTCGTCTCCGACGTCGTGTTCAAGCTCGACCGCCAGAACCGCCGCTGGGCCAGTCTCAAGCTCGAGGACGCCGACGCCTCCATTGAAATCCCCGTCTTCGCCCGCACCTACCAGTCGCTCCTCGAGAACGGCGTCCGCGCGGACTTGGCCAAGAACACCGTGCTCCACCTCACCGTCGAGATCGGGCCCAATTTCCGGGACGAGGCGTCGGTCTCGCTCGTCGACTACATGCCCGTCGAGCAGGCTCCCCTGCGCCTGGCCAAGAAGGTCATGGTCATCCTCGAGCAAGAGGAGACGACCCCCGAGACCTTCGCCGCCGTGCGGGAGCTCCTCGTCAAGCACCCTGGCAAGGTGCCCACGCAGGTCGTCGTCAAGCACGACGGCGAGACGCAGACGCACATCGACGTCTCGCGCGATCTCTACGTCGCCCCCGACGCCGCCTTCCAGGACGCGGTCCGCCAGCTCCTCGGGCCGGGCCGCGTCGCCTTCCAGGTCAGGAGCTGACCGACATGCGTGCGACGTTCCGCCACATCCACCGCTCCGTCTCTCCCCAGCGACTGCTGGTGGCGACGTTCGCTGCCGCCATCGCGATCGGCGCGGCGCTGCTCGCCACGCCCCTGGCGAACGCGGATGGTCGGTGGCGGCTTTCTGTTGACGCGCTCTTCCTCGCCACGAGCGGCGTTTGCGTGACCGGGCTGGATCCGGTGGGCATCGGCACGTCCCTAAGCGGATTCGGCCTGTGCGTGTTGCTGCTGCTCGTCGAACTCGGGGGGCTGGGCATCATGACCGTAGGCACCTTCTTCTTCATCGCCTTGGGGCGTCGCCTCTCCCACTCCGAGGAGGACGCGATCATGAACGCCCTCGGAGAAGGGCGAGTCGGGAACGTCCCATCGATCATCCGCAGCACGCTCGTTTTCACCTTGCTCTGGGAGGTGGTTGGCACCGTGCTGATCGCGCATCGGTTGCGGACCGCATACGGCTTCGCTCCGGGAGAAGCGGTTTGGAACGGGCTGTTCATGTCCGTGATGGCCTTCTGCAACGCCGGCTTCGGTCTCCTCCCGGACAACATGTGCCGGTATGCCCGGGATCCCGCTCTGCTCGGGGTTCTTCTCGTGCTGATGATCGTCGGCGGTCTGGGCTTCATCGTGCAGGCCAACCTCGTCAACTTCTGCTTCCGGCGTCGCCAACGGCCTGAAGGGATGCGGCTGTCGCTCCATACGTACCTTGTGCTGACGACGACAGGCTTGATCCTCCTCGTCGGCACACTTTTCCTTCTCGTGCTGGAAGGGCGGCACGCCTTCGCCGGCTTCGCGTTCGACGATAAGCTTCTCAACGCCTTCTTCCAGACGGCCACCGCCCGGACAACCGGCTTTGCAGCCGTCCCGACGACCGCGCTGCGCCCCGCCTCGATCCTGGTCACGCTCGTCGTGATGTTCATCGGCGCCGCGCCCGGCTCCACCGGCGGCGGCATCAAGGTCACCACGGCGGCGGTGCTCTTCGCCACGGTCCGGGACATGTTACGCAACCGGCAGGCGGCCGAGCTTCGCGGCCGTTCCCTGCCGCGCCGCGTGGTGGTCGACGCCATCGCCATCGCCGTGCTCAGCCTTGGCGTCGTCGGTCTCGCCTGTTTCGGGCTTGCGCTTGCTGAAGAAGGCTCGGGTTTGACCGCCATTTCGCTCGTGTTCGAAGTCGTCTCGGCCTACACGACCACGGGGCTTTCGCTGGGCGCGACTGCGCTACTTTCGGTTCCAGGCAAGCTTGTCATCGTCGCCTGCATGTTCATCGGCCGCCTAGGTCCCGTCGCCCTCGCCATGACGATGTCGCGAAGCCGGCTGGGGCCGGGCCGCCGGTATCCCGAGGAAACCGTCATTGTAGGATAACACCATGAAACACAAGAAAATCGGCATCATTGGCGGCGGTCGCTTCGGCATGACGCTGGCCCAAAGTCTCGCCGCACGCGACGTGGACGTCATCCTTGTCGACAACGACTGGGATCTGGTTCAGTCCCTTTCTGACTCCAGCATCCGCGCCATCCGTGGCGACGGCACCAACCCGGAGACGCTGAAGGAGGCGGGGTTCGCGAGTTGTTCGCTGGCGGTGGTGGCGATCGCCTCTTCGCTCGAATGCAGTACCCTGGCCACGATCAACTGCAAGGATCTGGGGATCAGGACCGTCGTCGCCAAGGCCTCCTCCGATCTGCACGGGCGGGTGCTTGAAAAGATCGGCGCGGATATCGTCGTCTATCCGGATCGCGATCGTGCCTACCGCCTCGCCCAGCACATCCTCTCCAACTCGCCGGTGGACCTCTATGAGATCGCCGCAGGCTACAGCGTTGCCGAGACGGCGGTTCCCAAGGCGCTCGTGGGCAAGTCGATCATCGCGGGCAACGTCCGGCAGGTCTACGGAGTCACCGTCCTGGCCATTCGCCGCTCCACTTCGGAGGGCAGGGGGCCACGCGAGACGATCATCGCCACGGGAACCGAGACGCTGGAGGCGGGAGACCTTTTCGTCGTCTTTGGCCCCGACGCCAACATCGACAAACTCGGCGAGTAGCCGAGACGGGTCACCTTGCGTTCGGGAGGGTGACGGAACGCACCGTCAGGCCTGGCAAGTAGATGCGGCGGACTTTGCCGCCATCGGGGCCCCGACCGGAAAGACGGCGTCCGGAGGCGTTTCGCACTGTGATCGCCAAGCCGTAATCGCCGCCTTTTCCGTCGTTGAGAGGCACGTCCGCTGGGATCTCCAAGACGTATAAGTCGTCGCGGCGTCCGGCCCAGAACGCATTCATGTCGGCCAAGTTGACCAGACTGGGGCCGCTCTCGAACACGACCTGTCCCGCTTCGGTGAAACCCGTTTTGATGGCCAGCCGCGACAACGCGCCCAAGGAAGTCGGCAGATTGACGTAGTAGCGCATGCGAAGCTTGCCGCCGGCCTCGGCCTCCGCATCGAGGACTTCGACGCCTCGGACCACCAGGCCGTGCGGATAGGCGACGTCCAGTTTGCGAACGTGCGGGGGCAGCTCCGGCACGATGCCCATCCAGGGCTTGAGCACGTTGCCGTTCGAGTCGGCGACCGGGACGCCGGGGGCGGCCGGTTCCATGCCAAACTCGGGCAGGAGGAACGGTGCGTCGCCGTCGGCATGGAAGCGCAGGCGGTTCGGGACGTAGCGCAGAAAGAGCGTCTGGGGGAGGACGAGGCGGACGGTGCGGGGCTCGGGGCCGATCTCCCACCGTTCCACCATCCTGCCGTTGACGTCCAGCCACAGTGTCGCCGGTGCGGACGCCGTGGCGGTGAAATGGACTTGGGGATTCTTGACGAGAAGATCGTGGCGGACCAGTCGGATGCGTTCGGGGGCTTCGCGTGATTCCGGCTTCAGACGGAGCAGGGCGAATCGGGCGTCCTCGTCCTCGACTGTGGCCTCGTCGGAGAGCCACTGAGCATAGCTCGGGCGCTGGACGACGTGCTGGGAGAAGATCTTGTCCTCGAGGACGCGGCATTCCGGCCAGAGCTGGCGCAGCAGGTCGGCGGCCACTGCGGGGTCGGCTACCCGTGGCGAGAGGGCGTTGCAGACGGCCCTCGTGTAGTCGGGGTAGGCGCCGCCCCAGGCGTAGACCGACAGCCGGTCGTGGCGCGCGATCTGGAGCATGTGTTGGGATTCCTGAGAGCGATTGCCCATGGGGACGATCGCAAGGACGCCGGAACCGGGGCCGTGGCCCAGATTTTCCAGGACCCGCGATTCGATCGGGCACGGCATTGGCCGGATGGTCGTCTTTTCGGGTGGCGCGATTTCGGCGACGAAGCTCGCCAGCAGCGCGACGGCGGCGGCCGTCGCCGCCAGGCGCTGGCGGCGCGACTTGAGCTTCAACGCCTGGTCCACAACCCAGGCGGATGCCAGTGTCATCCACAGGAGCACGAAGAAGGCGAAGCGCGAAACCACCCGGAAGCCTTGGAGTGCGGGCATCCACTGGTACAAGGTCGTGTAGAGCCAGTTTGTGCGCGCGAATCCCGCGTAGAGGGAGATGATCTCCGGGCCGAGGCTCATGAAGTAGGCGAAGAGCGCCGAAGCGAACAATCCGGCCAGAAACGCATCCGGGATGGACTGTCGGCGGCCAACGGCCGTCAGCACGAGGGAGCAGGCGCAGACCACGACCGGCAACCAGACGTAGACGGCGCCCACGGCGGCCGGCAGGGGGCCCAGCGTGTGCATCGCGGCGGCGATCGCGAGGAAGAGCGCCAGGGCACCCGCCCGCGTCCACCAGACCGCATGGCGCCAACGCGGCGCCGGAGACTTCGGTCCGCGCAGAGAGAGGACTGCGTAGAAGAGGGAGAGCGCGATCAACATCGCCGACGGGTAGGCGCTCATCTCGTCGGTCCGGACCCTGCGGCCTCCAAGGAGCTTCCCGGGCGCCAGGTACGAGAGCGGCTCCAGGACGTGATGGCGGATTTCCCCGATGTGCCGCACCAGCGTGTTCGACTTCAGGACGATGCTGTAGGGCCAGAGCCAGACGTACACCAGCGCGCCGCCCACCAGCAGGGCCACCAGCGCCGGCCGCCAGAAGAACCGCCACGAGCGGAGAAGCTCCCAGCGGCCCTTCATCATGGCCAGGACGGTGAACGGGATCGCGAGCAGGAGGAAGACGGCCTGGTAGAGTTCGCTCGTCGCCTGGAGCCACCAGGCGATGGCCGCCCCGCAGGCATAGCCGACGCCTGGCCGCTGGAAGAATCGGACGAGGAAGAAGAGGAAGAGCGGAACCGCGAAGCAGAGCTGCATGTTGAACTCGACGCGGTAGCTGATCCGGTACGGCATCAGGACGAAGCACAGCGCGCCGAAGAGCGACGCGGCGGCCGAGATCCCCAGCGCCCGGAGGAGCGCCCAGAGGCAGACGCCCGAGAGCGCCCAGAAGAAGACAAGCGTCAAATGGTAGACGAGCACGGGCCCGGCGCCCGTCAGCCCGAACAGCGCCGCTGCGAAGACGGCCTGCGGCCAGTGCAGCGCCTCGAAGTAGAACGCCCCCGAGTAGGGGTAGTACATGTTGGTGTTGCCGTCCGGCGGAAGCAGATGGCCTTCAAGGAGCTGCCGGGCCGCGAACTCCAGCTTCCATGCGTGGAACGGCGGATCCCAGTGCGCGAACATGCCCGAGGCGAAGGTCTTCGCCCAGGGCCAGGTCGCCAGCAGGATCGCCGCGGCGAAGAGGACGAGCAGCGCGGGCGCCCGGAGCCAAGGGACTTTCGGAGGGACCGGATCGCAGCCGTCAGGGAAAGGGGTCACAGCAGTTCGCATTCGTTGGGGTTCTTGCAGAAGTAGATGCATTGGTAGCCGAACAGCCCCTTCATGAGCAGCGTCAGGCCGCGGCAGAGCGCGACGAGGGGGCGGAACGGCCTCCACTTCAGGAACGGGAAGAGGAGCATCAGCGGGAGGCTCGACACCGTGGACTCCACGAGCTCCCAGCTCGTGCGTTTGAGGAGTGTTTCGAACGACGCGTTCGTGAAGAAATGCAGGGCGTTTTCGTCCATGATGCCGCGATGGTGCAGCGGGAAGCCGCCGAAGATCACGTGGAGGCGCGTGGAGATGTTGACGAAGTTCGGGACGCTGACCACGAGCAGCCCGCCCCGGTCCATGTATTTCTTGAGCCGCGAGAGAAATTCCGCCGGATCGACGAGGTACTGCAGGATGTCCGCGCAGATCACGATGCCGTAGGGCCCCTGGAGGCCGACTTCGTCGAGGCGGTTGAGATCCTTCTGGTAGACCTTGGCGAAGAGCTCCCGGTTCTCCTCGACGGCTTTCGGGCTGATGTCGACGCCTTCGAGCACCGCCCCGTGCTCGCGGAGCCGCGAGGCGATGGCGGCGCAGCCGAACCCCAGGTCGAGGACGCGGGCGCCGTCGAGGGGCATTGCCTTCAACCGATTGAAGATCAGCGTGTGGGAGGACCACGGGTCGTCGAACTTCCGGCTTTCGGCCGACGCCTCCGGCACCAGATCGTAGCGGGCCAGGTGGAGGAGCCGCATCCGGTGGAGCCGGAAGAGCAGGGCGCTGAGGATGCAGTTGAGACCGTAGACGATCCCGTTGACGTGGCAGACTTCGTCGCCGTAGTGCGTTGGGATCGGCAGCTCGACGATCTTGGCCGAGGCCTGGCGGGCCTGGAAGAGGATGTGCGAGTCGAAATGCCATTCGTCGCTGTTCTTCCACAGCGGGATCCGCTTCAGAAACCGGGTGCTGTAACCCCGGTAGCCTGAATGGAACTCCGAGAGGCGGAGACCGCCCAGGCAGTTCTCGATCCCGGTCAGCGCGATGTTCGCGACGAACTTGTACTTCGGCATTCCGCCTGCCAGCGCATCGGCGTGGTTGAGCATTCGCGAGCCGATGACGACATCCGCGTCATCCTCGACGAGGGGGCGGAACATCTCCGGGAGCATCTCCGGCGCGTACTGCCCGTCGCCGTGCAGCATGACCACGGCATCGAGCCCCGCGTCGATGGCGAGCTGGTAGCCGAACTTCTGGTTCCCGCCGTAGCGCCGGTTGATGCGGTTGCGGTAGATCCTCAGCTTGCCTTGCGCGTCGGGGAAGGACAGGGCGCGGTGCGTCGTGTCGTCCAGACTGCAGTCGTCCACGACGTAGACGACCTCGACCTCCCTCCAGATGCACGCCGGGATCCGCGCGAGCGTCCGCTCGATGAACTTCTCGGCGTTGTAGGAGATGACAAACACCCCCAGCCGCCGTCCGCGCGCCGAAAACGCGGTTTCATCAGGATTCGTCCGGGGCTTCGCCGTCTCCATGGTCGCGATCCTCTTTTCCGTTTCTTGCGGTCCTAGTTCAGCCGGGTCCCCGTGTAGGCCACGTGCTTGTACGGGGTATGCCAGTGCTCGATGAAGTCCAACGAGATCGAATCGCCGGAGATCGTCGCGGCGATCTCGCCGGATCCGACGCCCGGATTCGTCATCGATCCGCTGATCGCGTCCCCGTTGAAGGTGTAGGATCCATAGACGCGGCGTTGGCTGCCATCCGCGGTGTCGCTGATCATCCAGCTGCCATCCGTGGCGAACAGGATGTACCAGGTGCTGCCGCCATTCGTCAGCGACCACGTTCCCACGACCGACCCGCCGCCACTGCCGTTGCTGCCGCCATCGTCGTCGCCGCCGCTTTCGCAGCCCGCGAGCAAGGCGGTCGCGGCCAAAAGCGCGACTCCGCAATTTCTCAGCGCGACGAGCAGTCGCTTCGCGGCCGCGAAGGGGTTCATCGGGAATGGGGCGGTCGGCGCGGCGGCTCGGGACAGGTTCGTTGAGCGGGTGTCGTTCATGGGTTGCGGGGGTGGGTGTTCTGGATGGGGGGGCTGGACGTAATCAAGAGTCCCTGCGCGAAGTCCAGACCGGCAGAGAGAAGGCATTTTCTAATAAAAACTACTTGCCTTTCCCGTTATTGAATCATAACGTGGACCTGCGCGTCAAGTTCCGTGAATACGTCGTGGACAGACTATCGGAGCGAATGGTAAAATCGCGCTCATCATGACGAAGAGCACTCTATCGCAACGAACGGAAACACCGCGTCAGAAACGGGGGGGCGGCCGCCCCTTGAAGTTTGGCGAACCCAGCCGCCCCGTCACGCTCACGCTCCCCGAGCGCGTGCTGGAGTTGCTGTCGAAGGTGGATGCCGATCGCGCCCGGGCCGTCACGAAGATCGCGGATCGGTTCGCCGCGGAGCGCGGCGGCGCGAAACGCGATGTCGAAGTGATTCCAGTCGCCCCTGGGCGGGCGGTCGTTTTGGTGCCCGACAGCCGCAACCTGCGGAGCATCCCCTGGCTGCATCTCATCGAAATCGCTCCGGCTCGGCACCTCCTGGCGCTGGCCGACAAGACGTCCATCGAAAAGCTGGAGGTCACCCTCGTCGATCTGCTCGAACTCGTTCCAGGCAACGAGAAGTCGGAGCGGAAAATCCTCTCCGCACTGCTGGAATGTCTCCGGGAGCCTCGGCGTCGCCAGACCGCCATCAAAGAGGAGATCATCGTTCTCGAACCGGTCTGATTCGTCTCGGCTACGCATGCCGCCGGCGCGTGGTTCACGCCTTGTCGATGAAGTAGACGGGGTCGCCGGAGAGCTTGGCCGGGGAGGGAATTTCGATTCCGCGGATATCGAAGACCTTCGTCGCCTTGAACGGCAGAACCGGCGGGGCGGGCGGGTTCGTTGTCGCCGTCGTCCACGCCACGACGATGTTGCGCCCTTCGCCCGAGACGAAGCGCAGCGCCCAGACGCCGTCGGCGCCGCGCGAGATCGTCTGCGTGAAGTGACCGTGGCGGAGAATGGCGAAGAACGCCTGCAGCGCGAGGAAGGCCGGGCGTCGGCGCCAGGCGTCGCCGGGTTGGACGCCCGGATCGACGAGGCCGAAACCGTGCGCGGCGAGGGACCAGAAGACCATGGTGTCGGCCAGGCCTGAGCAGAGCGCGAGCAGGATGTAGCGCAACGTGTACGCCGCGGCTGCCTCTTCGGTGACGCTGGGGTCGTTTGTGCGCGGGCCTGGGGAGACGTAGGGGGAGCCGACGGGCGACCATTCGCGGGTGCCCTGCAGCGGCCAGTTGAATTCGCTGACGACGAGGTGGTCCTCGACGCCGGGCGTCGCGAGGGCCATTGCACGGAACACCTGCAGCTTGCCCAGCGCGTCGAGGGGCCCTTGGAGCGCCTCCGGCGCGCCGCGCCGGTCCACGTAGAGATGGGCGGAGAGCGCGTCGAGGCGCGTGCCGCGCGGGATGCAGCGCAGCGCGGCCGCCAGATAGTCCCACTCGAAGTCGATCACGGAGGGGGCGATGAACGAGACGCTGCGGTACTTCGCCTTGAGCGCGGGGGCTACGGCGAGGAGGTGGCGCAGCTCCGCGAAGCTCCAGACGCCCCATTTGACGCGGTTGACGGCGTGCAGCAGCTCGACCCAGATCACAGCGTCGTGGACGCGGCCGACGACGCGGTCGCAGAACGCCGCCCAGCGCGCGGGGTCTCGGACCATCGCGCGGTCCTGCACGATGGAAATCGCCACGGCGTAGTTCATCCGCTTGAGCTCGAGGACGAAGTCGAGTTTGGCCTCGGTGGCGGCGTCTGGCTCGTGCGCGTAGAGCCGAAGATGGACGCCGATGCAGCCGAGGGCGCGGAGCTGCTCCAGCTCGCCGTCGCGCCGCGCCGGATCGGCCGAGATGGAGACGAAGACGCGCTCCGCGAACGAGATGACGGGCCGCTCGAACGCGAGCGCGCGAACCAGCCGGCGCTTGCGGAGGTAGCGCGGCGAGAGCATCAGCAGCGCCAGCAGCGGCGCCGTCGCGCGCGAATGCGACTGGTGGCGGTGGCGGTCCTTGCGGCGCATCGTGGAGATGGCCTGCTCCGATTTCGCATCCCAGATCCAGAGGTCGCGCGGCGCGGGGTATTCGCCTTCGGAGGAGGCGCGGCGCGGTCGCAGGGGGTGGCGAAGGCGGCGCGTGGCGCAGTGCAGCGCGTAGAGGCGGCGGAAGAGACGTTCAGCGCGCAGGAAGCGCCGGGGCGGCGTGGCGCCGCGCCAGTACATCTCGAGGAAGACGCGCAGGAAGTCCGAGGGCAGCGCGATGCGCGAAAGATCGCGGGCGCGGCTCCAGGTGCCCAGCGGTCCCGAGGAGAGCCGGCCGCGGTTGAGATCCACGACGAGGACTGCGGGCGGCTTGTCCGCGCCGCGCTCGGCGAGCATGATGTTCTGGTTCCCGAGGTCGCCGTGCCGGAAGCCGGCGTCGTGCATGCGCGCGCAGGACTCCGCCACGGTCTGCAGGAGCGCCATGATCGACTCGCAGGGGCCGTTCGCGGCGTAGAGGGCGATCAGGCGCGCGCGGAAGCTCGTCATGCCGGGTTCGTAGCGGGTGACGAACCAGCCGGGGCCCGGTCTGCCTCCGGACGTGGTCTCCATCGCGGTGATGGGTTCGGGCGTCGAGCCCGGGCGCGAGCGGTGAAGATGTTGCGCGGCGGCGAAGGATCGCGTGGCCTTGCCGGGAACGCCGCGGAGGCGGTTGAGCAGGGCGCGCGCCGGGGAGGGGGGCGGGAAGCGCTTGACCACGGCGTCGATGGGCGCCGCTCCCGGCGTCGCGAGCGTCGTGCGCACCGTCAGGTTGCGCCCCGCCTGCAGGACGACGGCGCCGGGCGCGGCGATGGCCTGCTCGAGGAATTCGGCGGTGAAGGGGAGAGGCGTGCCCATGTTCAGGCGTCGGCGCCTTGGGGCGCCACGACGTGGAAGCGGCGTTCGTCTGGTGCGTCGCCGATCTTGATTTCGACGAAGATCGTCCGGGAGGGAAGCTGGTCGCCGGCGCGCTCGGGCCATTCAACGGCCATGGCGTCGCCCGAGTCGAGATAGTCGTCCCAGCCGATCGCGTCGAGGTCGTCGGGGCCGGCGAGGCGGTAGAGGTCCGCATGGACGAGGCGGTTGCCGCCGGCGCCGCGATATTCGTTGACGAGGGTGAAGGTGGGGCTGCAGACGGCGGCGGCGATGCCAAGGGCGCGGGCGAGGCCCTGGACGAAGCAGGTTTTGCCGGCGCCGAGGTCGCCGACGAGGGCGTAGAAGGCCCGGGGGCCGAAGCGGCGCGCGAGTTCCGCCGCGAAGGCCTGGGTCTCGGCTTCGTTTTGGGTGGTTCTGGCGATCGTCATGGCTGCTCCGAGGGCGAGGCGAAATGGTCGAACCCGCCGCGGGGGATGGGCGCGCCTCCGGCGAGCCTGACTTCCGGCTCGCCGGCGCGGACGACTTCGCCGATGCGGGTGCAGGGCAGATCGGGGAAGGCGGCGCGCCAGGCGGCGTCGAAGGTGGCGTCGCGGTCGGGCGGGAGGGTGAAGAGCAACTCGAAGTCCTCGCCGTCGAAGAGGGCGTGGCCGAGGGGGTCGGCGGTCGCGGCGGCGGCGGCGGTGAAGGGCACCCGGGCGGGGTCGAGGACGAGGGCCGCGCGGCTTTCCTCGGCGAGGTGCCACAGCTCCGAGGCGAGACCGTCGCTGATGTCGATCATCGCGTTCGCCCAGTCGCGGAGCCACTGGCCTTCGCGGACGCGCGGGGAGAAGGAGAGATGGGAGCCGGAGATCAGGCTGCCGCCCAGGCGACCGGTGACGCGGATGGTGTCGCCCGGACGGGCGCCGGAGCGCAGGCGCGCCGTGTCGCGCGGCAGGGAGCCGCAACCGAAGACGTGGAATTCGAGGGCCTCGCCGCGGCAGGTGTCGCCGCCGATGATCGAGCATCCGTGCTCTTGGGCGAGGGCGGACATGCCGGCGTAGGCGGCGTCGATGTACGCGACCGTCGTGTCGCCGGGGGCGACGAGGTCGACGAGGATCCATCGCGGCGTGGCGCCCATCGCGGCGAAGTCGCTGAGCACCCGGCCGAGGGCTTTGCGGCCCACGAGGCGCGGCTCCGCGTCGGGCAGGAAATGATGGCCGCAGATCACCGGGTCGGACTTCAGGACCAAGTCCTCGGCGGCGTCCGGGGTCGGGCGCACCACGGCGCAGTCGTCTCCGATGCCCGCGACGACATCATCGGCCCCGGCGGCCTGCCGCCGGATGCGCGAGATCAGGGGTCTTTCCCCCAGCTCCTGAAGTGTGCCGCCCATCGTTTTCACGGTCAGCAGGATACCACATTCTCCGCGCCGCTCCAAATCGAAACGCAACGGGGCGCATCTCCGTTTTGCTCCCGGCTATGCGGACACCGTCTCAGCGTAGC